>JAQTZQ010000003.1:0-64095 GCA_028687645.1 Rhodocyclaceae bacterium | reverse complement strand
ATAAAACTACGATCAGCCTCCGTCAGGGTGGTGTTACCTGCCTGAACAACTTTATCGCGAACGTTCAGCATTAATTCGCTCATCGCATTCAATTGAGAATCCACCAAGCTCAAACGACCTTTGGCCGCATCCTGATTCTTTAAATACTGCGCCGAAACATCTTTTGACTGGGTCAAAACCAGTGATTGCGCTGTGGCAATCGGATCGTCAGCAGGCGTCAGATTTTTGCGCCCAGAAGATAACTGATTTTGCAATTTATAAAGATCATATTGATTGCGACCCATGCCACGGGTGCCGGAATCAAAAATCTGTGCTGAGCTGACTCTCACGATAATCTCCTTCAACCAAGCGCCAAGATTGAGTCAAACAACGTTGACCCAATATCGAGGATTTTTGCGGATGCCTGATAGGCCTGCTGATAACGAATCATATTGGCCGCCTCTTCGTCGAGATTCACGCCCGAAAGATTATCCCGTGATGTTTGCGCTTCAATCAACCCACTTTCTTGAGCCGCTCCAATCACCCGCAGCTCCCGGGTTTTGATACCTACGTTGGCCACTGTTTGGGAGTAAGCCGTCTGGAAAGTCGAGGTACCACCCGCTACTGTATTCTGGGTTTGCAACTTACCAAGCGCTAAAGCATTTCTGCTATCACTCGAAGCGGCGGGGTTGCGGCTTAGACTGAATGAATCACCGTTATTGGGTGCACCGGTCATTGAAAACTTCATGCCGGAAAATTCAATTTCCATCCCGGATGTGTAATTAATATTAACAGGCGAGGCACCGGGCAAATTAAAAGTTGACTTAGTACCATCAGGCAATTTAACCGTAACCGACTGACCAGCCAGACTCGCAGGAAAGGATAACTCCCTTGTTTCAGGAAGCGCACCAGCGGCTGGTGTAAAAACATAATCAATTTTGACAGGCAAAAGCGAGAGATTAGCACCGGGAATACCCGTACCGCCAGAAATAGCCCCAGTGCCGGTATTGGTTTTTGTCGTTTCTGTTTTGAATGGCAGCGCTGCTGCAATCGTCCGTGGGTCTGCGCTTATGATGGAACTAACGGCCAAATTCTCAGCGGCAGTTTTGGTCGGTTGAATGAGAAAACTATCGCCATCCGCAAATGCGCCGCTCGATAATGAAAACGAAAAACCATCCTCAGCACTTACGGTCGTTGAAAGCGCAGAAAGATCAGTATTTGTCCATTGCTTATTATCATTCAGACGAGTAAGGGTGTAGTTTGCCCCTGTTCTCGTCAGCTGATAATCGCTAGCCGTCAGGTTGGTATAAAAATTACCATCAGCCCCACCAAAGCTTGGCGGCACAAAAGCTGCAGAAATTGTTGCCGCAACCACCGGTATTGCCGGGTCGGTTTTAACATTGTTGGCATTCGCGCTTACTGTGGGTTTAAGCGTACTCGTGGCAAAAAACTCTCCGGTAAACCCGGTTTCACCTTGAGCCCGGCCCAGCAAATCTTGACCCATTGCCTGTTGCGCATTGAAGGTCAACGCCAAAGTGGCAGCCATACGGCCCACCTCATTCGTGGTGCTGGTCAATGCTTCATTTCTAAATTTAACCAAGCCGCCTAATTCACCGCCGACTATCAGACTATCGGGCAGTAGAAGACTATTGCCTCCTGCATTTGTTTTAATCCCGATCATCACTTTGCTACTATCGGCGCTCGACACATCGGCTGTTAGTTCCATGGCCTGAGTATCCATTACCAACGGTTGACCGCTGCCAATAAAAACATTAAGGCTACCGTTACTGGTATTTGATGGTGTTGTCACCTTAACCAGCTTATTGAGTTCGTTAATCAACTGACCGCGCTGGTCACGCATGTCGTTGGCTGGCTGGTTGAAGGCTGACTCAGCTATCACAATGCGTTGATTTAGCTCTGCAATCTGCTCGGCATACGAATTGATGGCATCCACGCTGTCCACGATTCTTCCGTTCACCTCATCACTTAATTCATCCAAACGGGTGTCCAGGGCTTGAAAACGAGAGGAGAGGGTTTCTGCCGACGAAATCATTGATTGCCGCGCTGACAAGAGTGACGGATTTGCAGCCACCTCCTGCACGCCGCTAAAGAAGGACTGAAGCGCAGGTGTCAGACCGGCGCTGGGGTCAGCCATCATGTTGTCAATTTGCGAAATTTGTGCGTAATAAGCATCCGTCTCGCTGAGTCTGGTTTGCGCCGTGTTGACCTGCGCAGTCAGATATTTGTCATACATGCGCTCAATGGTCGTAACATTCGTCCCCTGTCCCACGCTGCCGCTACCAGTGGCCAAACCAACCACTGAAACCTGCACTGAACGTTGTCGGGTATATCCCGGCGTGCTGGCGTTCGTTATATTGTGTTCAGTCGTAACCAGCCCGAGTTGGGCTGCCGCCAAACCGCTGATACCAACGCCTAATAATCCTGAGCTCATCATTCACCTCTAAGAGGTTTACGGCCAAATTACCGCAAAGTTTAGGCGGTGATTAACCGATCAGCGCCTGTCTTAGGGTTGGGCCATTGATGATGCGTGAGAGTTTGTCTGCATACATCGGATCAGTGGCATAACCCGCTTGTTGTAAACGCTTAGCAAACTCCGTGCCATCCTGAGATCCGATCACGCCGCTATAGCGTGAGTTGTTGCGCAGCAAGTCGGCGTAATCTCGAAACGCCTCTTCATAAGAGCCATAGGCGCGGAAGCGCTCAACGACCTTTTGCGGCTGACCGTTTATGTACTCGGTGGTCGTAGCATCGACAGTTGCCCCCGTCCAGCTCTTGCCAGCCTTGATACCGAACAGGTTATAGCTGCTGCTTCCGTCTGCTTTGAGAATCTCATTGCGCCCCCAGCCACTTTCGAGCGCTGAATGACCCACTAAAAATTGGGGTGGAATCCCGGTTGACCGTGAGGCTTCAACGGCATGGGGCCAAACGCGATTGACAAAAGCCTGTGAAGTCGCGGCGTTATCCGGTGCGTTACCGATCGTTGAAATCGGGGCAAACGAAGAGGCATAAGCCACCGAAGTTGGCTGGCTGCCCAAAACCGTTTGATATTGCAAATGCCGCGCATCAGAAGCTGTCAGCGGCAAGGAATTGCCGGCAGCGTTTGCCGCCACGGCAGACTGTCCTTCGGCAACGCCCATCTGGCGTCCAAGCTGCTGCTCGATCAACTTGGCAAAACCGACACCATTCCCCTGCGTTGCCAGGTTCTGCGCCATTTGCTGATCAAGCAGACCGTTGTAAAAGCGTGATTGATCACTATTTAGCAAGCCATCCTGCGGGGTTGCATCGCGCATGCTTTTTAGCACCATTTGCAGGAAAAGGGTCTCGAACTGCTGAGCCGCCGCCTTCACCCCTTGCTGCGGATCTTTTTGAAATTGTGCCCGTAAATCCTGAGCAGATTGCACATCAAAGGCTGCCCGATTGGGTGTGTTCTGAACTTTGACTGACATGATAGTGTACTAAATCACTTCCAGATCCGCGCGCAAAGCGCCGGCGGCTTTCATGGCCTGAAGAATCGCCAACAGATCAAGTGGGTTGGCCCCCAGAGAATTGAGCGCCCTGACCACATCAGCAAGATTGGCCCCGGCCTTGACATTCATCAGTGTGCCATTGGCCTGACTGACCTGAATGTCCGCACCTTGCCCAGCCTGCGCGCCATCAACCGTTACCGAGAGGCTTCCGTGCGCGACAGAACAAGGCTCCAAGGCCACCTTCTGCGTCATCACCACCGACCCCGTCCGAGGATTGATCACCACCTTGGCGCTACTCGCTACCGGGCGCACATCGAGATTATCGATCTGACCTAAAAATGCCACCCGAGCATTTAGCTCCTCCGGTGCGCGAACCGCTATCCGCCGGCCATCAACTGCCTGCGCGGTGCCGTCGCCCATGCGTTTGTTGATCGCCTCGACTACAACTTGTGCCGTACCAAAATCCGTACGCCCCAGTTCGTAATAGATAAAACCCCCTTGGCCGACAGCCGTTGGCACGCTGCGCTCCACCGTCGCTCCGCCGGGAATTCTGCCAGCAGAAAGGTGGTTGACCGTAACCTTTGAGTTACCCGAGGTGGCGCCGATCCCGCCGACCAGCACGTTACCCTGCGCCATCGCATAGACTTGTCCGTCAGCACCCTTCATTTGCGTCATGAGCAGTGTGCCCCCGCGAATACTCTTGGCGTTACCCATGGATGAAACCGTCACATCAATCGGCTGCCCGGGCTTGGCAAAGGCGGGCAAGGTTGCCGTCACAACCACCCCGGCGACGTTTTTCAACTGAAGCTTGACGGCTTGCTCGGTGGTGAGATTGACCCCCATCTGAGACAACATATTGCCCAACGCCTGGGTTGTCATGGGAGTCTGGGTTGTCTGGTCGCCCGTATTATCGAGACCAACCACAATACCGTAACCAATCAATTGGTTATCCCGCACGCCCTGAATTGAGGCGAGATCCCTGACGCGTTCGGCATAAGCTTGCTGCCCCCAAAGCGGCAACAAGCACGCAGCCGATATTGCCGCTTGCCGGAACCATTTGCCGTTATTTGCTTTCATGTACCGCCTCCGCCAACCCAACACTAGAATGGCAATACATTAAGGAAGAATCGTGCCATCCAGCCCATGAACTGGCTTTCGCTGATCTGACCAGAGGATTTGTACTCGATACGCGCATCTGCCACCTTTGAGGATTCGATGGTGTTGGAGAAATCGACAAAGCTCGGATTGATCACGCCGGAGATGCGCACAAACTCTTTTTCTTCACCAATAGAAAGCTGCTTCTCGCCGGATACCAGCAAATTTCCGTTAGGCATTACATCAATCACCGTGACGGTGATGTTGCCAGAGAAGGCATTATTGTTGGCTGCGCTACCTTCGCCACTAAAAGCAGTCGAGCTCGTTGCCCCTAGACTCATTCCCAACAGGCCTTTGCCTGGTAGGCCACTTAGGGCGCTGACCGAAGCTTTTTGGTCATTGGACTTATCCACTTTGTTACTGTTTTTAGCCGAAGCCGTCGTGCTTTCAGTAATCTTGATGGTGACCGTATCACCGACAAAACGGGCGCGCCTATCTTCAAATAAAGGCTTGCTGTAACCCGCCTGAAAAATTGCACCATTGTTGGCGGGCGCGGCAAAACGCGGCGACGGTCGCGCCGTCATTGGCTGGTGAACGTCAGTCGGCGGCACCGTCGTACAGCCGGCAGATACGATAAAAGCAAACAAGGCAAGGCGTTTCATGGCTTTAACTCACAACTGCGTCAGCCGACCCAGCATTGCATCCGACGTGGATACCACTTTGGAATTGAGCTCATAGGCACGCTGCGTTTGAATCATCGTGACCAACTCTTCAGCTACATTCACATTGGAAGTTTCCACATAACCCTGATTCACATTCCCAGCGCCATTGGTTCCCGGCGTATTCGGCGTTGGGGTACCACTGGCAGCGGTTTCAAGGTACAAGTTCTGCCCCATGCTTTGCAGGCCGGCCGGATTGATGAAATTGGCCAATTGAATATTGCCGATTTGCGTTGTGGCAGCCGTGCCAGACTGAGTAATGGAGACCGTCCCATCCGTACCTATCGTGACGGTCAATGCCGTTGCTGGAATGGTGATGTTGGGCTGCAACGGATAACCATCAGCAGTAACAATTTGCCCCTGATTATCCTTTTGAAAAGAACCGTCACGGGTGTAACCAGTCGTTCCATCCGGTAACAGGATTTGAAAAAAGCCATCACCTTGAATACCAACATCCAACGCATTATCAGTTTTCTGAATATTTCCCTGCGTGAAAACTCGGGCCGTCGATACCGGACGAACACCGGTGCCCAACTGCAGACCCGTGGGAATTTGGGTTTGTTGAGACGACTGCGCGCCCGGCTGGCGTAAGGTTTGGTAAAGAAGATCCTCAAAAACTGCCCGCCCTTTTTTGTAGCCATTGGTACTGACGTTTGCCAGGTTATTGGCAATCACGTCTAGCTGCGTCTGCTGAGCATCCAGACCTGTACGTGCAATCCAAAGGGAGCGGATCATGATTTAAGTCCTATCAGGAATTCAAAGACAGCAATTGATCGGCGCGTTGCGCATTCTGATCCGCTGTTTGTAACAACTTGATTTGCATTTCAAACTGACGCGACAGACTGATCAGATTCACCATCGCATCAGTCACATTTACATTACTGCCTTCCAGCGAGCCCGGAGAAATTTTCACTGTCTCGTTAGCTGGGGCTGGCTGTCCATCACGCAGGCGAAACAAGCCATCGGCACCTCGTACCAGATCTGCTTCGGGTGGATTCACCAATTTCAAACGCCCAATGGCACTGGCACCGTTTCGATTACCGAAGGTTGGCACCACTGAAATCGTGCCATCTTCAGCGATCTCAATGGCGTTGTCAGGCGGGATATTGATCGGGCCGCCGTCACCCATCACCGCCAGACCTGCTTTGGTTCTCAACACACCATTCTCATCGGTGTCGAGACCGCCTCCACGGGTGTAAGCCTCGGAGCCATCGGGTAATTGAACGGCCAACCAGCCACGCCCTTGCACTGAGACATCAAGATTACGACCCGTAAAAATAACCGGGCCTTCGTCAAACACATCAGCCACCGAAGCATCAACCACAAACGCCCGTGTCGGCATGCCTTCGCCTTGCACCGGCACCGCCCGAAAGCGATGCTCCTGCGCCTTGAAACCGACGGTGCTGGCGTTGGCCAGATTGTTCGCAGTGCCGGCCTGCTGCATAAACACATGCTTGGCACCGGTCATCGCGGTATAGATCAGACGATCCATGATTGTTACGGTCGACTAGTAAAATTAACGTAAATTGATGAGTGTTTGCAGAATTTGATCTTGCGTCTTGATCGACTGTGCATTGGCTTGGTAGTTACGCTGCTGGATGATCATATTGACCAGTTCAGCGCTCATGTCGACGTTGGATTCTTCGACACGACCTGAGCCGATGGTGCCGTTTACTCCGGTACCCGGTGCCGCAATTATCGCCTCCCCAGAATCGATGCTGGCTGACCAGAGATTGTCTCCCAAAGAAGTCAAGCCATTTGGGCTAGAAAAAGTTGCCAAAGCTACTTGAGCCAGATTTTGTGTGGTTCCGTTGGTATATTGAGCAAGAACAATGCCCGTAGAATTTACTGAAATACCGTTTAATTCTCCTGGTGGCAATCCGTTTTGCGTAATTTCATAGATAGCCGACGATGAGCTGTTTTGAGTAAAGTCGCTCAAATCTAGATTAAATGTCATCGTTGCTGCTTTGCCTTCAAGAATGGTCGCTCCATCTACTTCCACAGCAACCGGCAAAGGAGAATCATATACGCCACTGGTATTAAATATAATTTGATACGGGCCATTTTGTGCATTCCCTGCGGCATCAGGAGGAAGGGCATTCCCATCAAATTCGTAATACACATTCCACGCGTTCGCAGGCGTACCGGATTTTACGAAATACATACTCAAACTATGTTGCACGCCAAGACTGTCATACACAGTGGCGGAAGTACTGTAGTTATAAGTCGCAGGATCATGGCTAGAATCTGCCACAGCCGGGTCATCAGGCACAAATGCCGAAAGAGTAAGATCAGTCGGATCGGCCGGATCAGGAATATACAGCGCGTCAGAATCTAAATTACCGCGTATGGATACTACCCCTGAAGTTGCTGTCGCACCAATTCCATCAGGCGGAACTGAAATACCGCTAATTACACCAGCAGTTATATTATTTTCAATTTTATAGCCCTGTAATTTCTCGCCCAAACTATTAACGATGAAACCATCTTTATTCAGGTCAAACTGGCCATTCCTTGAATAAGCCTGAGTGCCATTTGCCCGATCGATTACAAAAAATCCATTACCGCCAATTGCCATATCTAGCGGGTTATTGGTCGAAGTCGTCGCACCCTGCGTAAATGACTGACGTACGGCCAGCGTATTTCCCCCCATGCCAACCTGCAAATTGGAAACACCGCCGCCCATCGCGGAGGCAAAAGTATCCGCAAAAACCGTGCTGCTCGCCTTGAAACCGACCGTCGATGAGTTAGCCACGTTGCTAGAGATCACATCCAGCGCGCGAGAAGAAGCGCCGAGACCGCTCAAACCTTGTTGGAATGCCATGATGATTCTCCGTTAATTCATGATCTGCAAAATATCGTCATAAGCGACTGACTTGTTACCACTCAGTTGCAACGACACACCATCCTTGGCCATAGTCAAAGCATTGACCATGCCAGCCTGTAGTGCAGTGGTTGTAACTGGGCTCCCGCCCGTCGTTGCTTTAACACTAAAGCTGTAATTACCCAGCGGCATGGCCTCACCCTTGTCCGATTTACCGTCCCAGGCAAAATTAAAGATGCCGGCACCTTGCGCGCCCAACTCTTGAGTTTGAACCACATTGCCGGCGGCATCCTTGATGGTCACCGTCACGGTGTCGGCCGCAGCGTCAAGATTTACGCCACCCAGCGCGCCATCGGCGGCCAGTTCCATGCCATTGCCGGCAATTAATACCGTTTTGCCGATCATCGCTGCCGCTTGCATGTTTTGCGTGCCGCTGTAGCTCTCCAACAGCTTATCCATGGTCTCATTGAGCTTCTCGATACCGCTTACCGTACTGATCTGCGAGAGTTGCGCGGTCATTTGATTGGCGTCAGTGGGGTTGAGCGGGTCTTGATTTTTAAGTTGCGTCATCAACAGGGTCATGAATCGTGTTTCCATGTCCTCTGAAGCTGTCGCTTTAGAAGTGGCGTCGGCACTCTTACCCGCAGTTAATGCGGCATAGGAACTGGTTGAGTCGGTTACATTACTGGTGGCCATTTTCAATTACTCCGTTAGCCCTGACCAATCTGCAAGGTACGTAGCAGCATGGTCTTGGCGGTGTTCATCACCTCAACGTTCGTTTGATACGAGCGCGAGGCAGAAATCATGTTGGTCATTTCTTCGACCACATTGACATTGGGGAAGGCGACATACCCTTTTTCATCGGCCGCCGGATTTTTGGGGTCATAGACCATGCGTGGCGGCGCTGCGTCTTCAACCACCTGACGCACCCGTACCCCCTTGGAAATATCACCATTCCCGCCCATCGGCGTAGCCTCAAAAACCACATGCTTGGCTTTGTAAGGTGTGCCATCTGAAGACGTAATACTGTCAGCATTGGCCAGATTGGAAGCCACGGTGTTAAGGCGCATCGATTGAGCCGTCATGGCACTCGAAGATACTTGGAATACATTAAACAAACTCATTCAATCGCTCCTTAACTATTCGTGCTGCTCATGGCAGTACGCAATCCCTGGAATTTATTGCTGATCAACTGGGTCAGTATTTGATACTGCAGCGCGTTATCCGTTATCTCTGAACGTTCCACATCCATCTCCACCGTATTTCCATCAACCGCTGACTGGCTTTCGGTGCGAAACTGCAATGCGCCAGGCCCGCTCAAAGCGCCACTGCCACTTTGGTGTCCGCGTGCAGTCATCACCATACCGCCACCGTTGCTGGCGTCAGCGCCAATGGCATGGGCCATGGCGCTCCTGAAGTCAAAATCTCGCGCCTTGTAATTTGGCGTATCGGCATTGGCAATATTGGATGCGAGAACCTGATGTCGCTGCGTGCGCAAATCCAGCGCTTTGCTGAGCACAGAAAAGTGTTGGGCAATATCGACCATGAAATTCTCCAAAAGCTGTTTTGGAGAACAAAAGCACAGTTCGTGCCAATCATGTTTTATTCAACCGCAACGCTTTATCGGGCAAAATGGACGTATGTTTTTCCGCCTATTTTCCTGGTTGACCGTAACGCTTTGGCTCACACCCGCTCTGGCCGCCGACTCAGCGATTGTGCTCGATACCGCAGAACAGCACCTGCGCCTGCAAACCAAAGGTTCGCCCGGTACCGTAACTATCACCATGGGGCAGTTTGACGCTAGCCGCCTCCCCCCTTGCACCACCCATGAAGCATTTACCCCCAAGGGTAGCCGGATGATTGGCAAAACCAACGTCGGTGTTCGCTGCCTGTCACCGAATGCCTGGACCGTGCTAGTGCCGGCACAAATTGCCGTCACCGGCACCTACGTCACCACCAGCCGCGCACTAATCGCTGGCCAAATCATTCAGGCAGGCGATTTGATCAGCGCCAGCGGCAACCTCTCCAATCTACCTACCGGTGCAATTAGCGACCCGGCGGCGGCCATCGGCCGAATCATGAAGAACTCTATCGGTGTCGGCCAAGCATTGCGGGCAAACCAGTTGTTGGCGCCACTGGTGATCAAACAAGGGCAAACCGTACGCGTCATCTCAAGCGGTGCAGGATTTTCTGTTAGCGCAGAAGGCAAAGCCGTCAATAATGCCAGCGCAGGCGACCTGGTTCGTGTCCGCATGGAATCAGGTCAAATCGTCAGCGGCAAGGCTAGAGCGGACGGTATCGTAGAAATTTCATTTTGAGCTAAAGTTCTGCTTAAAATGGCCGTAACACCGATTAAGATCAAAAAGTATCGAGAGATCCATCATGAAAATCGACAGCCCCTTTATGCCCAGCACCGCGCCGGCCACCAACCGTGCCGCCACACCACGGCAAAGCAACACACCAGCCCCAAATTCCGAGGCTGTTAGTCTGAGCGCTTTGGCAGGCACGCTGCAAGGTACCGAAAAGCCCCCCGTCAATTCGGCCAAAATCCAGGAAATCAAAGAAGCGATTTCTCAAGGACGTTTCAAAATCAATCCGGAAGCGATCGCCAACGGCCTGATAGAAACCGCCCGGGATCTCGTCAACAGCCAGCGCAAGGCCTGATGACAGCGCTGGTAAACCTACTGACACGGGAAACCGAGTTGGTTTCCCGATTTATTTTGGTTCTCAACCGAGAACAGGCTGCGCTCAAAGCAGTGGCACCAGATGCACTCGCCGAGATCAACGCGGAGAAGCTCCAACTGGTTGAACAACTCAACCAACTGGGCGGTGAACGGGCAAAAATTGCCGATCTGGCAGGCACGGCAAGCGACATAGAGAAGATGAAGGCCTGGTTGCAGCACAACCCACAAGAAAAAAAATCAGCAGCGCTGTGGGTCAAACTACTCAAACTCGCCAAAGAGGCAAAAGCGCTGCATGATCTGAATGGGAAACTGCTCAGCATTCATTTGCAACACGCCAACGATGCGATTGCCGTACTTACGCAACAACATCAGGAGCATTCCCTCTACGGCAGTAACGGACAATCTGCAATGAGTACCGGTAGCCGGATTGTTGATTCAGCTTAATCTTCCGTCTTAACGCGTGATACCGTCTCCGTTTTCAAGCTCTGTCGGTTCTTCCGGTCTATTTGAATCGATCAAAATGCTAACCCGCCGATTCCGCGCCCGCCCTTCAAGCGTCGTGTTGGTTTCCAGCGGGCGAGTCTCACCATAGCCAATCGCAGTCAAGCGCTCTGCGCCAACACCACTGTCATTGAACAAGCGCAACACAGTCGTCGCCCGCATGGCCGAAAGCTCCCAATTAGAGGGGAATTGTGGCGTAGCAATGGGAACATTGTCAGTGTGACCTTCGATCGTAATCGGGAAATCCGTACTTGCCAGTACTTGGGCAATCGCCCCCATAGCACTGCTTGAAGCTGGCTGAAGAACAGCCTGCCCCACGGGGAAAAGAATGCTGTCGTTGATTTCGATCGTCACCCCACGGCTGGTTTCGAGCAGGCGAACCTTCCCTTGCGCCACCAGTGGTTGCAAGGCATCCATGATGTTATTGGCAACACGCGTCATTTGAGCCCGCTTTTCTTTTTTTTGCTCTTCTGCTTTACGCGTTTCTGGCGCCTTATCCATTTTGACCACTGGGCGCGCCACAATAGGCGAACCGGCAGGCATCACGGCAATGGGCTGACCGCCCGGTTGCCCAGTTGTATTCTTGAAGGCATTGGTGAGCGAATTGGAGAGTACCTTGTATTTACCCTCATTCACGGACGAAATAGCGTACATGACTACAAAAAACGCAAAGAGCAGAGTAATGAAATCAGCATACGAGACCAACCAGCGCTCGTGATTTTCATGCTCTTCCTCGCGGCGTTTGCGGGCCATTAAAGCAAATAGCCTTTAAGGCGCCCTTCGATAATTCGCGGATTATCGCCAACGGCAATGCCGACCAATCCATCGACCAGCATTTCACGGGTGCTGACCATCCGTGAAATGTAGTATTTCAGCTTCCCTGCGATCGGCAAATAAATCAGGTTAGCAAGACCTACACCGTATATGGTGGCAACGAAAGCTACGGCAATCCCGCCACCCAATTTTGTCGGATCGGAGAGATTTTCCATCACATGAATAAGCCCCATCACAGCGCCAAGAATGCCAATAGTCGGCGAATAGCCACCAGCAGCATCCCAAATCTTGGCTGACTGCTTCCATTCATCTTCAAAGGTGGTAATTTCGACTTCGAGCAGTTCACGAATACGTTCAGGGTCGGCGCCATCCACTAGAAGTTGCAGACCATTTTTAACAAATGGATCTTTAATCTGCGGGATTTGATTTTCCAGCGCCAACAAACCCTCACGACGTGAAAGCTGACTCCAGTTCATAATCTGATCAACAAGACGTTTTTGATCGATAACCGGCGGCAGCCAAACCCACTTAGCCATCTGTACGCCGCGCTTGAAGACATGGAAAGGGCTTTGCAACAAGACAGCCCCCAAAGTCCCCCCCAGCACGATGAGTAGGGCTGTCGGCTGTACCAGAGAACCAATATGCCCCCCCTCAAGCAACTGCCCACCGAGAATGGCAATAACACCTATCGCCAGTCCGGCGATACTGATCTTATCCAAGCGCTTTCTCCTTGCGCTTTTTTTTCAATACCGGCAACTCATCCATCACCTGACTACGCAAACGGGCTACAGCCTGACTATGCAACTGGCAGATACGCGACTCTGTAACCCCCATCACCTCGCCAATCTCACGCAAATTCAGGTCATTTTCATAATACAAGGCCATCATCAGTTTTTCACGCTCAGGCAGGCGCTCGATCCCTGAAACCAGCGCCTGTTTCAGATTTTTATCCTCAAGTAAACTCAGTGGGTCAGCTTCATTGTCGGTAAAGTGGCGCTCCAGAAAGTCCTCGCCCTCCTCGCCAGAAAAATCCTCCAGATAGAGAATTTGGTGTCCACGCGCATCCTGTAAGGTTTTTTGGTACTCAGCCAGGGGCATTTCCAGCGCTTCCGCCAACTCGGTTTCAGAAGGCACTCGACCATGCTGATGCTCAAGCTTGTTGATCATGCCTTCGATACGGCGCAATTCTCGACGCAACTGGCGGGGCAGCCAGTCATTTTCTCGCAGACCATCGAGCATTGCGCCACGCACGCGTTGCGTGGCGTATGTCTCGAACTGGGCACCAAAACCTTCCTGAAAGCGATCCATGGCATCAAGTAAGCCCAGCATGCCATTTTGCACCAGATCATCGATTTGCACATTGGCCGGAAGACGTGCCAATAAGTGATAGGCGATACGCTTCACCAGCGGGACGAAGCGCTGAACCAACTGTTCCCTATCGGGTTGCCCGGCGGCGGTATACATCAGGCTCGTAGTGAGTTTGGAGTTATGCGTTGGCTCAAGTGTAGCAGTTGCTGAAGAAATTGTTCGACCCCGCCATTTTCACTGTCGCCACGCTGCCAATAAAGGAGGTCAGCTGCAATATCTCGAAAGGCCCGAGCCGCTGGAGAGTCAGGCGCCTGCATCAAAACAGGACGGCACAACTGGCTGGCCTGCCGTAGCGATTCATCCATCGGAATCGCACCGGCAAAATCGAGCTGAGCAATGCCTCTTTGGGCGGTAACCTGCGCAATATTTTCGTAGATTGATCGGGCGTCAGGCGTGCTGCGCACTTTATTGACGAGAATCCTGAAGTGCTTGCGAGCAAAGGAATGGCTGACTTTTTTAATCAGCGAATAGGCTTCCGTGATTGAAGCGCTACTACCCGAGAGGACAACAACCGCCTCTTGCGAAGCCAGTGCGAATGGAGAAAATCCTTGCGGGTGGGAAATACTGGCATCGACCAATATCACGTCAACCGGACGCTCAAGGGACGACATGGCATCAAGCAAGGTCTGTTGCTGAGCCAGTGACAAGCGCCCCAGCTTTTTGACTGCCCGTGCCGCCGAGAGCAGACGCAAGCCGGCCATCGGCTGCAACATGGCTTGCGCCAGCGGTAATTCACGCAATACCACATTTAGCAGATCGTACTTGGCCAATTGTCCAAACGAGGCGGCGATATCATCGTTTGAAGTATTCTCATCAATAATCAATACTTCCTTGCCTAAACGGGCCAGCGCAACCCCTAAATTAGCTACCGCAACGCTACGCCCGACGCCCTCACAGCCTGCCACAAAAGTCACGACCTGCAACTGACTCCCACCGAGCAGACGCCGCAGCCCGGCGGCCTGATCAATCCGAAAGTCAGCCACGGCGCCCCCCTGCTGTCATTGGCCCCGCGTTGGCCATCATCAGCGCTGGTTCGACCCCATCATATTTGTGTGCCGAATTATCCGGCGTATCTTTGAACGCACGATGCAACAGGTATCCACGATTGGGTAAATGCAAATCTTCCGGTACTCGCTGACCATTTGATACGTAGTGCAGCTTCAGACCATGGCGCATGATCACGTCCAGGGGCGGCGCCAAGCTTGCTGCCTCATCAATTTTGGTCAGAATACAGCCAGCTAACTGGTCGCCTTGATATGCGCGTACCACATCATCCATGGTGTCACCGCGCGAGGTCGACGAAAGCAGCAACAGCCGTTGTACATCGCAACCGGCGAGCATGTCGGTAAGCTCCGGCACCAGTTTGTCTTTTTGACTCATGCCCATCGTATCGACTAATACCATGTGCTTGTTTTGTAGTTCGCGCAGGGTTTGCCGTAACTCGGCAGCGTCTTTGACCAGATAAACAGAAACGCCAAGAATACGACCATAAATACGTAACTGTTCATGTGCACCGATCCGGTAGCCATCAGTCGTCACCAACGCAACCTTACTAGGACCATGGCGTAAAACACAGCGAGCAGCAAGCTTGGCTGTTGTTGTTGTTTTCCCCACACCGGTCGGGCCAACCAAGGCATATACACCGCCGCGATCGACAATATCGCCCTCATTACTAATCGTCATCAGCGTACGATCTGCAGCTCCCTTCACCCAAGCCACAGCCTGTGATTGGTCAAAATCCTGCGGGAGATCAGCCAGCAGATCACGTGAGAACTGCGGCGAGAAACCGTTATCCAGCATTTGACGCATAACCTCAGTTTTCACCGGCTGCGAGCGTGCCGTTTCGCCCCAGGCAAAGCCAGCCAGGTGCTGCTCAAACATTTTGCGCAGTGAGCGAATTTCGTCCATCACCTCGACAGGAATAACCTCGGCTTCAGGGCGCCGTACGGGCGCCTGAGGAACGGGGGCCGGCGCTACTTGCGGGCGAAACTGCTGCTGTGGCTGAGACGCCACGCTTCGTACTGGCTCAGCCACAGGCGGCGGCGTTTGCGGCCGGGGTGTATCCAGACTGCGCAAAGAGCCCGTTTTGGGGATTCCGGCATTGACCAATCCCTGATGGCGCATGGGTGGAGAATTTGAAGCCTGTGGGCGGTTGACCGCAACATTTGGGTTGACTGGCGGCGGGGCGCTACGCTGAGGCGTTTGCGCAACCTGAGCACGGGCAGCGCTGAGCGATACACGATAATCATCCTCTGCGTCATGTCTCTGGGCGCTAGGTGTGGGGCGCTGATGATGGGTTGGCGCGTCTGCCACTTGAGTTGGAACGATCATCGCCATGTCGCGAGCCGCTACAGCCATGATCTCCACACCACCGGGGATGCCGCGATTGGACAGAATGATCGCGTCGTTACCAAGCGTCTCCTTCACTTTACGCAGGGCGTCACGGGCATTGGCCGCGATAAATTTTCGGACATTCATGTCTTACCTCCGATGATCGAGGTCATCTTGATTATTCTGTTTTCTGGAACTTCGTTGTGAGCCAAAACCTTCAACTGCGGGATGGAGCGGCGCAAAAAACGGGAAAGCAGGAGGCGCAAACTGGCGGGAACCAGCAACACTGCGGGTAAACCAAGATTTTCCTGGCGTGCTGCCGCCGTTGCTGTTTCACGCACCAAGGTATCGGCCAAGCCTGGCTCAAAACTGGTATTTTCCGAACCGCCAGAGACGGCCTGTGAAAGCAGACGCTCCAGCGTCGGGTCAAGCGACATGACCTGCAACTCGGCACTACCCGGGAATAGCTGCTGGACAATGGCTCGCCCCAAGGCATTGCGGACCTGAACCGTAAGCTCGTCAGCATTCTGGGTACGCGTCGCGTGTTCGGCCACGGTTTCGATAATCGTCCGCATATCACGAATATGGACGCCCTCTTCAAGCATGTTCTGCAGAATTTTTTGCAACGTACCGAGCGCCACAATTTTTGGCACCAGATCCTCGATCAACTTGGGCATCTCTTTGGCCAGATGATCGATCAGTTGTTGAACCTCCTGACGCCCAAGCAATTCTGCAGCGTGGGTCAAAATCAAATGATTGAGATGAGTTGCAACTACGGTCGAGGCATCAACAACGGTGTAGCCGTAAGCCTGCGCCTGCTCGCGCTGGCCGGCATCAATCCAGGTTGCCGGCAAACCAAATGCCGGATCCTTGGTCGCGGTACCATTCACAGTGCCAGCAACGCGCCCCGGGTTGATAGCAAGAAACTGACCGACAAACGCTTCACCTTGACCAACCTCGACACCTTTGAGCAGAATGCGGTAGGCATTTGGTTTGAGTTCAAGGTTGTCACGAATATGAACCGGCGAGACCAGGAAACCGACTTCCTGCGCGAATTTTTTGCGGATACCACGGATCCGGCGCAGCAATTCACCATCTTGCGACTTATCAACCAAGGGAATCAGGCGATAGCCAACTTCCAGACCGAGGACATCGAGCGGTGCAACGTCATTCCAGCTAGCATCCACAGCTTCTTGCATCGGTGGTGGAGCAACCGGTACGGCCGTTGAGACAATCTGTTTCTCGACCAAGCTCAGGCGCCGCGCAAGGTAGCCTATGGTGCCAGCCAGCATCAGGAACACGACATTCGGCATCCCGGGTATAAGGCCGAGAAAACCGATAATCCCGGCCGTCACAGCCAGCGCCCGTGGGTCACGGAACATCTGACTGACTGCCTGCTCACCAATATCCCGATCGTCAGAAACGCGCGTCACAACCATACCGGCAGCAATTGAAATGATCAGCCCCGGAATTTGCGCTACCAGGCCATCGCCGATGGTAAGCAAGGTGTAATTCTTGGCGGCCATGGCGAAATCCATATTATGCTGAGCGACGCCGACAATCAAACCGCCCACCACATTAATCAGCATGATCACAATACCGGCAATAGCATCGCCACGCACAAATTTGGAGGCACCGTCCATCGAGCCGTAAAACTCGGACTCGCGTGAAATATCAAGGCGCCGCTTACGGGCATCCTCCTCGCCGATCAAGCCAGCATTAAGATCTGCATCAATAGCCATTTGCTTGCCTGGCATGGCATCCAGAGCAAAGCGTGCCGACACCTCTGCGACACGACCAGCGCCCTTGGTGATCACGACAAAATTAATAACCACCAGAATCAGGAACACCATGATGCCAACGGCAAAATTTCCGCCAACCATGAAATGTCCAAAAGCCTCAATAACCTTACCAGCGGCATCTGGCCCGGTGTGCCCTTCGAGCATTACGATTCGAGTCGAAGCGACATTAAGCGACAAACGCAGCAGGGTTGTCACCAACAAAACAGTAGGGAACACTGAAAAATCAAGGGTCTTTTGGGTGTTGACCGCAATCAACAGTACCAAAACCGATATGGCGATATTGAAAGTAAAAAGAACATCCAGAATGAATGCCGGCAAGGGCAGAACCATCATTGCCAGAATCGTCAAGATCAGTAGCGGTGCCGCCATTTGACTTGAGCTGACGCGCCCAAACATCGCTTGCAAACCAGCCAACGGCGTTGTGGTTGCGGCCATTACGCGGCCTCCGGCACAAGTTCAGCCGGAACCGGCAAATTACGTGGCGGCATCGGATATACCCCACCGACCTGGCGCCAATTACCGAGTTGGTAGATATAAGCAAGAACCTCCGCAACTGCGTTATACAGGGCGGAGGGGATTTCGTTATCAATCTGGGCGTGCTTGTAGAGTGCTCGCGCCAATGGCGGCGCCTCCAATAATGGCACCGCATGCTCAGCACCCAACTCTTTTATCTTTTGAGCAATCGCCCCCATGCCCTTGGCGACCACCTTGGGTGCCCCCATCCCATTCTTGTATGAAAGTGCTACTGCGTAATGTGTCGGGTTGGTAACAATCACATCAGCCTTGGGCACAGCTGACATCATGCGCTTACGCGCAGCCTGCATCTGGAGGCTGCGGATACGTCCCTTGACGTGCGGATCCCCCATCATTTCTTTCATCTCTTGCTTGACCTCTTCCTTGGTCATCTTCAACTTCTCAAAATATTGCCAGAGTTGAAATGGCACATCGGCGGCAACGATAAGAACAAGCGCCAGAACCATGATCAGAAATGTAAAGCTCAGCAAATGCCCGGCATGTCCCAGAGCAGCCTCAAGCGGCTGACTGAGCAAACCAAAAATCTCATCGCGCTCCTTCCAGATCAAAAAGACCGCAACACCACCGATTAAAATCGCCTTGAGGGTGGCTTTGGCCAACTCCATCAGACTATTCCACGAAAACATCCGGCCAATCCCAGTCAAAGGGTTCATTCGCTTCAGATCAGGCACTAACGCAGTCGTCGAAAATACCCAAGCATTTAGAAAGAAAGGCGGCAGCACCGCGGCCAAGACCAGAAGGCCGATCAACGGCGAAAATGAAACCAATGCATCAATTGAAAGATCTGCCAGACGCGGCAACATCAAGCCCGGTTCACGCATCAAATTGGCATCAAGGGTAAAGCCCTTACGTGTCAGCGCCACAGCACGCTGTACAAACCACCCGCCCATCATCCAAAAGGCTGCGGCAGCAGTAATTAAAACCAGGAAAGTGCCTAATTCGCGGGAATGCGGAACTTGACCCTTTTCTCGGGCCTGCTCAAGTCGCCTACCAGTAGGCTCCTCCGTTTTCTCGAGGTCACTCTCTTCTGCCATAACCGTCAACTAAGTAAGTTGAGGCTATTATAGAAATAATCCAAGAAAATTAAAGGGGTAGCGCACTTTATTTACACAGTTTATGAGGATAGTGTCGCAACACCATGACAACATGGCAAAGATTCAAAAATAAAAAAAAGGGGGCAAGCCCCCTTTTAAATGATTGAGTAAAAACAAAAATCAGGCGAAGTCAAGCATCCGTGAAGATCCGCCAACGTCTGTCCGCATCCCCAGATCAGAAAGCAACTCTTTCATATCAAGAATAAGCACGATTTGGCCATTGGAAAGCGTCGTCACTCCGGCGACACCTTTGGGTTTAAAATCTTCCAGTGACTTGATTACTGCATCATCACGACCGGCAAAGCTATCTACCCCAAGAATGAAGCTACGCTCAGCCGTCTGCATAAACACGCCATATTCTGGCGGTTGCTCCAATGTCCAACCCAACAGGCGAGCCAATGACACAACGGGGAGTACCTCACCACGTACCACCAAGGTCTCTTTACCGCCCACCTCCTGAATACGTTCGCGATCAATCGGCAAGATTTCACGCACCATCGACAAGGGCAACGCAAACGGTTGATCACCAAGCAGAACCAGCAGCACCGGCAAAATAGCCAGCGTCAGAGGCAATGAAATAATGAAAACCGATCCCTTCCCAGGCTCTGAACGAATCTCCACCGAGCCGTTGAGTTTCTGGATGTTGGTTTTAACCACATCCATACCAACACCTCGCCCCGAAACATCTGATACCTGGGCCATGGTCGAGAAGCCAGGCAGGAAGATTAGATTCAAACTCTGGCGCTCATCCAGCGTATTTGCCTCTTCTTCCGAGATCAACCCTTTCTCAACCGCTTTGGCACGTATACGCTCGGCACTCATACCCTTACCATCATCAGCGATGATCAGGACGATATGATCACCTTCCTGACGCGCCTCAAGGCGCACCAAGCTTTTGACTGGTTTGCCGCAAGCCTGACGCACCGACGGCAACTCAACACCGTGATCAACCGCGTTGCGAATCAAATGGATTAGCGGATCGGCCAGATCCTCAATCATCGTCTTGTCGACTTCAGTTTCTTCGCCAGACAAAACCAGCTCAACGTCTTTACCCAATTGACGCGCCAAATCGCGGGCAATACGTGGATATTTCTGAAACAAGCGACCAATCGGCTGCATTCGGGTTTTCATCACCGAATTCTGCAAATCAGAGACTAGCAAATCGAGTTGGCTGACCGCCTGATCAAGGGCGTGCAGGGTCTCTGAATCATTCTTTCCTGCCAAAATATCGGCGCGCAAGCTAGTCAAGCGATTTTTGGTCAAACCAATTTCACCCGACAGATTCAGCACCTGATCCAGGCGCGCCGTATCGACACGAATTGTATTTTCTCGACCACGCTCCTCGGTGCGACGAGCTGAAGTGGGCTGACCACCAGGACGATCCGTAGTTCGACGACCGAACGGAGAGGGGGCTGGCGCCCCACCCGCCGGGGTTAAATTAGCTTCAGCGACAGAAACAGCAGCAACCGGTGCAGCGCTTTCGGTGGCAACTTCAGCCTTGGCAATAAACTCACCATGAGAAACCGGCTGACCGCTTACAGCGGCATGCAAGGAACCCCAATCCGGTTCACCGGGCGCCGACGCCGTAGCCTCCGCAGTCGCTGCCGCGGAAGCGGGCGGTGCTTCAACTACGGACGAAGGCGCTCCAGGCACCTCACCCTCTAAGGCGCCGCGCAAGGCGGCAATAATATGTGGATCGGCGGGTTGCGGCTGCACCATCTGCCCCAACTCACCGAACATCTCTCGAACGCCATTGGTGGCGGCCATGATGATATCCATCAACTCGGGGGAAAGTTCAATCTCGCCATTACGTAATCGATCGAACAAATTTTCGGTCAGATGACAAAGCGTCACCAACTCGCTGGCATTCAGAAAGCCAGCACCGCCCTTGACGGTATGAAAACCCCGAAAAATATCATTTAGCAGCCCACGGTCATCGGGCATCTTCTCGAGTTCAACCAGCTTGTTGTCCACATCCGACAACAAATCATGCGCCTCCTGCAAGAAATCCTGCAGCAGGTCTTCCATTCCGCCAAAGTCACTCATCTTTGACCCTCTCAGAAACCGAGACTGTCGAGCAAATCGTCAACCTGTTCCTGGTTGACCACGACGTCCGTTCTACCCTCGCTATTGATCACCGGCCCGTTCATCAGGCTGGCAACCTCTTCTGTCCGCTTCGTTTCCGGCATTACTTCAACCAGTACGTTCATCAAACCTGACTCTAGATCCTGAGCCAAGCCCACCACTTTCTTGATAACCTGCCCAGTCAAATCCTGAAAGTCTTGAGCCATCATGATTTCAGTAAGCTGGGCATGGGTTGCCTGCGTTTTCTGAGGCAATTTGCTGTTGAAAAAGTCCCGCGTCTCAGCCGCCAATTGCTTGAACTCTTCAGTTCCCATCTGATTGTCGAAAACCAGATCCCAGCGAGCGCCCAAAGCCTTCGACGCGTTTTCAATCTCATCAACCAGAGGACTGGCAATATCGGTAGCATTTAAAACGCGACAAGCCGCTTGTTCAGTCAAATTGGCAATATAAGTCAATCGATCCTTGGCATCCGGCAAGGCAGACACGGTCTTTTCCAACAATTTGTCATAGCCCAATTCACCCAAGGTATCATGTAGCGCCCTTGCCATATGGCCAATGCGGTTGAACACTCCCTCTTGGGCAGCCCACTTCTCCCCTGAAGTCGAGGGCTCAAGCAGGGCCGAATCATCACCCTTTTCAACTTGGGTTTCTGCGGAAATACTGTCGAACAGCGCTTGCAATTCGTCGTCATCCCCAGCTGATGCAGATGCTGACTTGATTGCTAACGGCGCAGTTGCCGGAGCAGGTACAGTCGGGGCGGGCGTAAAGTCTGCAGCAATCGAATCGAACAGGGCTTCGAGATCATTTGAATCGTTGTTAGCGCTCATCATTTCACCCTAAGCAAGTCCCATTTTTTCGAATATCTTGTTCAATTTTTCCGAAAGAGTACCAGCGGTGAAAGGCTTGACAATGTAGCCGCTGGCACCAGCCTGGGCGGCAGCTATGATGTTTTCCTTTTTTGCTTCAGCAGTAATCATCAAGACAGGAAGGTGCTTTAACGTTGGCGTCGCACGGATGGTCTGGAGCAACGTCAGCCCATCCATATTCGGCATGTTCCAGTCAGTAACGACAAACTCAAAGCCGCCTCCCTGCAGTTTTTGCAGTGCAATTGCCCCGTCTTCCGCCTCATCGACATTTGTGAAACCCAGTTCCTTTAGAAGGTTGCGCACGATACGGCGCATCGTGGAAAAATCATCCACCACCAGGATTCTCATTTTTGGATCAGCCATACTTACTCCGAAATTTTCTCGTTATCTTTCAATCAGAGGACGCAGAGTATCCGCAAGTGCCTCGGCATCAAATTTTGCCACATAGGCATCTACACCCACTGATTTACCCATTGCGCGATTCGCTTCAGAAGACAGAGAAGAGTGCATCACAACCGGCACTCCCTCGAAGCGTGAATCTGATTTGACGTTTTTGGTAAGCACATACCCATCCATTTCTGGCATCTCGGCATCAACCAGCAACAAACGAATCTCATCGCGAATATTGGCACCGCTCTGAACGCAATGCGCGGCAATACCCTGTAAACGCGTCCACGCTTCCATACCATTGGTGGCATGTTTGTGTCGCACACCAAGCTTGTCAAGCACCTCAGCAATTTTGCGTCGAGCCACCACCGAGTCATCAACAAAAAACACGCTGGTATCCGGGTCGACGCGAGCGGGTGCGATATCCACAATCATTGCCTCACCAAAGGCGTTGGCAAGAACCTGTTCAACATCGAGAATTGAAACCAGGCCGCCACCTTCAAGATCAATCACGGCAGTGATCAGGCCCTGATTTCCAGAAACAACGCTCTCCGGTGCTTTAACACGCTCCCAGTCCACGCGAATGATTCGGTCAACCTCATGCACCAAAAACCCCAGGGTACGCTTGGAATATTCTGCCACCATCATGGTTTTGCCCAAGCCAGCCGGCACACCTTCCAACTGCATGAAGGGCGCCAGCGACAGAACAGGTATGACATTGCCACGTAGTGAGATTAACCCCTCAACACCATGAGGCATATTCGGCGTCTTGGTAATGCGCGGCGTGCGACCAACCTCTCGCACCTTGAAGACGTTAATACCGAAGACCTCACGCGTCCCCAACGAGAACAGCAGAATCTCCATTTTATTGGAGCCAGCCAAACGCGTCCGGGCATCGACGCTATCCAGAAGATTTTTGTTTTCAACGAGATTCATCGTATCTCCCCGTCAAGCTGAAATCGCCTTGGGCGCAGAATTTTCGACACCAAGGCGGCGCGCCAGTGTTTCAGATAGCCGTTGCGGTTCAAACTTCGGAACATACTCATCAACACCGACCGACAACCCTAGTTTCTGATTCGACATTCCAGATAACGACGAGTGCATAATTACTGGAATACCGGCAAAACGCGGATCGGACTTGACTTTTTTGGTCAAAATATAGCCGTCCATTTCCGGCATTTCGATATCAGTCAAAATCAGATTAACGATTGACGATAGCGGACGCCCAACCGACTGAGCATACGCTGCCATTTTCTCCATTTCTTCCCACATGCGCCGACCATTGACGGCAGAGACCCCCTTGACGCCCATCGCCGATAGGGTACGTTCGATCTGCTTGCGCGCGACACTGGAGTCATCGCAATAAAATACGGTCGCATCTGGGCGATCAATAGCCACCACGCTACGAAAAATCATCTCGTTATCAATACCGGTAGTCTCGGACAAGACCTTCTCGACATCCATCATCATGACCAGTCGATTATCTTCGAGTTCGGTAACGGCAGTGACCAGGCCGCCAGTTTGCGACATCAGCATTTCCGGGGGTACACGCATCTTGCTCCAATCGAGACGAAGAATAGTGTCAACCCCTTCGACCAGAAAACCCTGAGTATGGCCGTTGTATTCCGTAACAATCATGATTTCGCGTGGCACATCCGACGAAATGCCCGAATATTTGGCAAGGTCGATCACGGGCACCAAAGCACCACGTAAACTTACCATCCCCTCTACGGAAGAAGGCATATCCGGCGCTGCTGTAATTACAGGTGTCCGCATGACCTCGCGAACTTTGAATACATTAATTCCGTAGGTTTCGCGGCGACCTGTTCGCTGATCTACGCCTAAAAAGAAAAGCAGAATCTCAAGCTTGTTAGTTCCTGCAAGCTTGGTTCGTGCATCGATATTCTTTAATAATTCCGACATCGTTATCCCCTCGCACTTTGTGCAAACGGCTTGTTGGTATGACGATAACGCCGATGCAAACTCAGGATACACGCTATTGCGCTACAAACCATCATTGACAGCGTACTCCCGGCAAGACAGCCGTTATCTTTTATAACGAACCGTTCGACCAATCTCTTTAGGCAATACGGAACAACTTGCCAAAGTTGGCAATATCCAGCACCTGTTTGACATTACCCTGAACACCGATCAATGACACATCCTTGCTGACACCGCTCATTTTGTCGCGCAACATCAGCAACATACCGAGCGCCGAACTATCCAGATAATCGACCCCGGCGAAGTCAACTGCAATAGACTTCACTGAAGCATCAGCCAGAAGCGGCTCATAAGCTGCCCGGAAATCACGATGCGTATTGAAATCAAAACGGCCATTCAATTTGAGTGTGGCCTTGGTGGAATCTTTGGTAACAGTGGCTTGCATAAAATTTCCTAATCTATTTTGGAACCAAACTTGGCTAGTGTAATACTTTGGCCATAGGCATCAAGCCCAATCTACCCCTGATCACCGCGCCGCCTGTAGTACTTTGCGTGAAATTTCTTCCAATGGATACTGCTCCTCAACCGCACCCACCAAAAATGCCTCACGCGGCATGCCATACACCACACAACTAGCCTCGTCCTGCCCAAACGTCTTTGCCCCCGCTTGACGCATACGCAACAACCCTTGAGCACCATCTTTACCCATGCCGGTAAGTATCACACCAACCGCCTGTTTGCTGACAATTGCTGCAGCAGAGTCAAAAAGCACATCAACGGAGGGACGATGGCGATTAACCGGGGCCGTAGCCTGCAACTCAGTAACGTAGCCCGTTGAGGTACGGCGAATTTGCATGTGTGAGTGCCCTGGTGCAATGTAAACCGTGCCGCTTTCGACCTTTTCACCACCTTGAGCCTCAATGACCTTGGGAGCACAGAGTGAATCCAACCGCTTGGCAAATGAAGCGGTGAAGGATTCTGGCATGTGTTGGACAATCAAAATCGGTGGACAATCGGCAGGAACTCCCATCAAAAATTCTTTAATGGCCTCGGTTCCACCGGTCGACGCGCCCAAAAATATGATTTTATTGCTTATTCCTATACGCGCGGCGGCCATTGGAGTGACAGAAGAAGAGGTTACAGGACGGACTGACGGCGCCGGTACAGCAAACTTACGAAGGCGCGCTCCCTTGGCGGCACGCAATTTATCCACCAGTTCTTCGGCGTACGCCTCCATACTATTTTGGCCATCAGCCCGCGGCTTGCCGATAAAGTCGAAAGCCCCAAGTTCAAGAGCTTTTAGGGTCGTATCAGAACCGGTCTGGGTATAGGCTGAGACCATGACGACAGGCATCGGACGCAAACGCATCAGGCGCTCAAGAAATTCAAGACCATCCATTTTAGGCATCTGGACATCCAGAGTCAGTACATCCGGATTAAGTGATTTGATCATCTCACGCGCCACGACAGCATCGGGCGCGGCACCGACCACCTCCATATCCGTCGCGGTGTTGATCATTTCTGTCAGCAAGCCACGCATCAAAGCTGAATCATCTACCACCAGAACTTTAGTTTTCATTGATTTTATGTCACAGCAAAACGTTGATTATTGGCCGCCAACCGCCCAATGCATCGTACTAAACAAACAACTCGACATCGCCGGAAACGGGCGAGCCACTGAGGCGATCTTTGTAGTCCTTTTCCCGCGTGAACAAAGTTTCGTTGTGCACCCGGTGTAGTTTTTTGACCATGACCCTACCAGAATCGGGGAAATAGTAGACTTTTCTTGGATATGAATCTAGCAAGTCCTTGGCAACAATCGGAATTTTTTCTGTTTTCAGATAATTCAGTACGAATTCCGCATTGCGTGTACCTACATTACTACTCGACAAACTGGCCATTACCGCGCCGCCACCAAATACTTTGGCTTCTAGGCTAGTGCGGCGTGCGCCCATTTTCAACAAATGATTAATCAGCACCTCCATGGCATAAGTGCCATAGCGCGCTGATGCGCCGACCGAATCACGACCACCATCATCTGGCAACATGAAGTGGTTCATACCGCCGATTCCCGATTTGGTGTCACGAATACAGGCGGCGACACAGGAGCCGAGAACCGTCACCAGTAGCACACCCTTTTCGGTAACAAAATACTCACCCGGCAAAATTTTGGCCGCTTCGCTATCGAAATGACGATCGTAATATCGATTGGTGGCGAGGTGCTCGTCGTGGTTGTGGGACACTGATTTCCTTTGTGACTAACGTGCCTTGGCCAAGGTATAGACCGTTTTGCCCATGGATTTGAACAAATCAGCAGCGTGCAGAAAGCTTTCAGAGTGCCCTGCCAGCATCAATCCATCCGGTTGCATCATCGGTGCAAAGCGGGAGAGAATTTTGTACTGGGTCGGCTTGTCAAAGTAAATCATGACGTTACGGCAAAATATGATGTCCAGTGGGCCACGCACCGGCCAGTTCGGTTCCAGCAAGTTAACCCGTTGAAATTCAATCAAGCGCTTCAATTCCGGGCGCACAGCAACATACCCCTCCTGACTGCCACTCCCTTTCAGAAAAAACCGCTTGAGGCGCTCAGGGGAAACTTTATCGACACGCTCGACTGGATACACGCCCTTTTGTGCCGTTGCCAACACATTGGTATCGAGATCAGAAGCAAAAATCGAAACATGCGAGGCACTATTACCAAATGTCTCAAGCACCGTAATGGCAATCGAATAAGGCTCTTCGCCGGTCGACGCTGCCGAGCACCAAACGCGAATCGGACGCTTGGTACCTAGTTTCTGCAGATGATCCGCGAAGATCGGAAAGTGGTGGGGCTCACGGAAAAACGAAGTGAGATTGGTGGTCAGCGAATTGACGAAGCGCTCCCACTCATCAGGGCCACCTTTTTCCAGCTTATCGAGATACTCGGCAAAAGTATTGGTGTTTGTAGCCCTTAACCGCCGAGCAAGGCGCGAATAAACCATGTCCTGCTTGACCGGCGACAGCGAAATCCCGGCATGCTGATAAATCAGCTTACGAACGCGCTCGAAGTCGGCTCCAGAGAAAGCAAATTCCCTATCCCCCTTGTCGCGTCCGAACTGCGCAAGATTGCCAGCCTGGGCGATCGTACTACGCGGCGGTGGCCTACCCAAATCTGCCATTAAAGCTCCTTCCACTCATCATCGATGGGCGCTGATAACGCCGCTTGCTTTACCGCTGCCTGACGCATTGACGCTCTTGCAGGGTTAGCTGCTGTCGGAACACCAAGCTGCCTGGACTTGGTGACACTTTGGACAGAAAGCTTGAATACTGACATCGCATCGGCGAGATTATGCGCCTGCTCTTCCAGGCTTTCGGCTGCAGCTGCTGCTTGCTCAACCAAGGCCGCATTTTGCTGCGTCACTTCGTCCATTTGAGTGACGGCCAGACTGACTTGCTCGATACCCGCACTCTGCTCGCGGCTAGCCTCGGAGATATCCCCCATTATTTTGGCCACCTGCTTGATACTATTAACGACCTCTTCCATGGTTCGCCCGGCCTGATCAACCTGGCGATTACCGGTTTCAACCTTGCCCACAGAATCAGAAATCAAGCCCTTGATTTCCTTGGCGGCATCGGCACTGCGTTGTGCCAGATTGCGGACTTCGGTCGCGACCACGGCAAAACCACGCCCCTGCTCTCCGGCACGCGCGGCCTCAACGGCAGCATTGAGAGCGAGAATATTGGTCTGGAAAGCAATGCCGTCAATAACACCAATAATATCGGCAATACGGCTACTGGATTCCTGAATGGCGCTCATCGTATCAACCACATTGGCGACCATCTCACCGCCCTTGACCGCAATGAGCTGAGCGCTGCTGGCCAGCTCATTGGCCTGACGAGCATTGTCGGCGTTATGTTTCACCGTGCTGGTCAACTGCTCCATGCTTGATGCGGTTTCCTCCAGACTGCTGGCCTGTTCTTCGGTGCGTGACGAGAGATCCTGGTTGCCTGAGGCAATTTCCTTGGCGGCGGTATTGATCGCGTCGGTTGACTCACGGATTCGCTCGATAATCTCTCGCAGCCGGGTCACTGTTTGATTGGCGTCGTCCTTGAGTTGCCCGAAGGTACCCTCGTATTCCGCGTCAATGCCTTTGGTCAAATCCCCTTCGGCCAACGCCGACAGGACATGAACCACATCATCAAGCCCGACATGGCTGGTTTGCATCAGAGTATTGAGGTCATTGGCCAAACGCAAAAAGAAGCCATTTTTGCCGTCGACCGTAACACGCCGCGTAAAGTCGCCACGCGCGGCGCCGCCAACGATGCCGGCAACCTCGTTTTCAACCGCCACCTCTTCGGTACGATCCACCCACTGGCTGGCGCGCCCGAGGTAAGCGCCTGAAGCATCGCGCACGGGGGAAGCCGTCACTTGCAAGATGCGACCGCACATCGCAATATCCAGCATACGCGGGCCAGTCAATTCTGCGCTGTAGGCAGTTTTCGCTGCCGGATCATCAAAAAACTCAACCAGCGAATGACGCTTCATGTTGGCCACCGTGAAGTTCGGCACACGGCGTCGCATTTCCGGCTCCATCCGTTGCCACAAAGCCTCTGCAGCGGCATTCATGTAAATCAGCACATTTTGCTGATCAGATATGGTCATGGCCGTTCCCGCGCCGTCCAGCGCCATCTTGATACGCAAGTTCTCGTTGCTGATCCGGCGCTCACTATCGATCCGCGTCTGCAACTGCTTTTGCATGTCATCCAGGCGCCCGATCATGTGGCCGATTTCATCGTTCGTTTCAATCGTCAGCGGCACATCCAGCCGACCACCGGCGATTTGATCCAGCGCATCGGAAGCGGTGATGATGGAGCGATTGACGCGCCGCAAGGTGACAAAAGCAAAACCCGCGGCCACAGCAATAATGCTGACCACCATCAACAAAATCAGCAGGCGTGAGTTCTTGATGCCGGAAATGCGCTCGACCAGCAAATCATCAAGCAAACCAATAGCACTATCGTAGAGCTTGAACGAGGCATCAATTGCCTTCGTTGTCTCATCAAAATAGCGCCCGGCGTCGTAGGTCAACTGTTCAGGCTTCAGAATATTGTCACTGACGTTGGTAATAAAAGTAGCAATCCCGCTGCGCGACTCATCAAAGCTGGATCGCAAGCGAGCGGCGGCCGAGGTGTTAGCCGCGATCACCTTCTCGCCGCTGGCGACAATCGATTTTTCGCGCATTCGCATTTCCGAGAAGGCAGCAATCATGGCGTCGCGGCGCTCTTGCCCCAACTCCTTATCAGTCAAAATCACCGCTCCCAGGGCCCGACTCTGGCCCATGCGCTCGGTCGCGAATGGTACCTCCAGCACGGCAATCGACATTGCGTAAAAGGTTGCCAGCTCCGGATCCAGCACCAGACCCGAGTGATCAGCGATGATGCCCATAGCGTCCATCAACAAGGCAATTAACTCATTGTGCCGTTTGACGCTCTCGGCGGCCTTCAGATTGGCATATTCGCCACGTAAGAGCTGCCAGCCAGACTTGAATTTATCCCACGGCTCATCTTTGCCCAATTGCGCAACATTGGCCTGCAAAGCAGCGTCTGACTTGGTTACCGCAGCATCAACGCCGGCACGAGCGGCATCTGCCCGTTCACGAAACCCCTCCTTGCCGGATAACAGCGCCGCAGTCGCTCCGCGATGGCGCTGCACCTCTTGCAAAACTGCGCGCATTTCGCGGTGGACCGCGACCCCGGCTCGTTCCAGTTCGGTGCTGCTGATTTGCGCAGAATAACCTTGAAGCAGCGGGACAATCGGCACAATAAGCGCCAACGCGATAGCCAGACCAATGCCCAAAAATTTATTGGCTAATTTACTCGTCGGCTCACCCTGCTTTTCCATTGAAACCCCCCATCACAATTCAGTTGACCGCAAAACACCTATCCAGCCTAGAACTCACTCCACTCATCATCGAGAGACTCCGGCAAAGCCGCCTGACGTGGACTCGACTTTTGCCTTTGCTTGCCGCTTGATGCACTTTTTGCACTTTGTTGTACGGGCGCAGCCAGCCGAGGTGCCGTCACCTCACGATCCATCACCTTGAAGACAGCGACCGATTCAGCCAGGTGAATTGCCTGCTCCTCCAGGCTTTCTGCGGCCGCTGCAGCTTCTTCAACCAAGGCAGCGTTCTGCTGCGTGACCTCATCCATTTGGCTGACCGCAAGACTGACCTGCTCGATACCGGCGCTCTGCTCACGGCTTGCTTCAGAAATATCCGTCACGATCTTGGCGACACGTTTGATACTGCCGACGACTTCTTCCATCGTCCGTCCGGCCTGATCCACCAGACGGTTACCCGCCTCGACGCGATCGACAGAATCAGAAATCAGGCCCTTGATTTCCTTGGCGGCATCGGCACTGCGCTTGGCCAGGTTACGCACTTCGGTGGCCACCACGGCAAAACCACGACCCTGCTCACCAGCACGCGCGGCCTCAACCGCTGCATTCAAGGCCAGAATATTGGTCTGGAAGGCAATGCCGTCAATCACGCCGATAATATCGGCGATCTTGCTGCTCGCTTGATGGATTGAGCTCATGGTGTGAACGACCTGACCGACGACTGCGCCACCTTTCTCGGCCACAGTTTGGGCGTTTCCAGCCAATTCATTAGCCTGCTTTGCGTTTTCCGCATTCTGGCGCACCGTGGCGGTCAACTGCTCCATACTGGAGGCGGTTTCTTCAAGACTGCTGGCCTGCTCTTCAGTACGACTGGAAAGATCAACGTTACCGGAGGCAATTTCCTTGGCCGCCGTATTGATGGTTTCTGCTGAATTCTGAATGTCGCCGACCAGCTCACGCAATTTGCTGACCGTTTCATTGGCATCATCACGCAGGCGGCCAAATGTCCCCTGATATTCCGAGTTGACCGTATGCGTGAGATCGCCGGCTGCGACCTTGGAGAGTAGCGCCGCAATCTCGTTGATTGCCGAGCCACTGGTCTCAACCAGACTATTGATCCCGGTTCCCAGCTCCTTATAGAAGCCCTCCAAAACATGGGTATCAAGTCGTGCTTCAAGATTACCCGCCGATGCTTCGCTAATCAGTGCTGCAACCGAGCGTTGGGCATTGAGCTCAGCGGTACGGTCCACCCACTCACCCACCGTCCCCAAACGCTGGTTGCGATCATTGACAATGGGATTGGTCAAGACATTGAAAATACGCCCGCCAATTTCCATTTCAACTTGGCGCGTGCTTTGCAATTCACGCAGGGTTTTGAGTGCGGCGGCTGGATCTGCGTAGAAATCACCGATATTGCTGCCGATAAATTTATCCACCGCGAAGCCCGGCTGTCGCTCCTGCATACCAGGTTCAATCAGACGCAGCGTGTTCAGCAAACCCTTGTTAGCATAGATCACGGTACCGTCATCATCGGCGATGCGCAAATTGGCTGAAACGCAATCAAGCGCAATACGAATCCGCAAGTTATCGTTAGCCAGCCGCTGCGCTTCAGAGACACTGAAGCCCTGCTGGATCTGCATCGACTGCAATCCCTGGAGAACCTTGCCGAGTTCGTCATTTCGCGCCAGGTCAACATTGCGCGTGAAATCGCCATTGGCCAGACTCTGGAAAGTATCAATAATCGATTCGATAGGCTTGGCTATCGAGCGCGTCAGCGCCATGGCGATGAAACTACCCCCCAACAAAGCCAACACAAGAATGAGCAGCGCCCAAAGTCGGTCAGCCTTGTAGGTTGCCTCGCCTTCGCTGATCAATTGCTGGCCCAACTCAATTTCCGCCTTGAAAATCGCCTCTGCCTTACTCCCGGCTTCGGCATAAAGCGGATTTATTTTTGTCAGCAAAATCATGTTGGCATCGTTATAGCGCCCCTCAAGCAAGGCGGCCTTGGCGGCTAGCAATCCCTCATTGACATAACGCTTGCGCGCCTCCACGTAAGCATTCGCAGCACTTTGCTGCACCTCGTCATGAATGCCTTTTGTGTAGATACCCCATTGCTTGCTGATTTCAGCAATGTTGCCATCCAGCTGCTTGATGTGAAAATCCAGCGGGTGGTCGTGGAGTGTGGCATATGCTCCATTCGGGTCGTGCTGCAACGCCAGTAAAACCTGCGCCCGGTTATCCGCCATCAACTTGCCAATCGATGCCAGCGCCTGCGTCGGCTGTAGCGCATCGCGATACATACGTTCGAGAGCGTCATTGGTCTGGCCCATCCCCCAGATACCAATCCCGGCAACCAGTGCCATGGCCGCAAGAATTGACCCAAAACCAGCCATCAGCTTGGCTTTAAGCGACAATCCGGCGATTACGCCGGGACCACCTTTGACCACTGCACCATGAAGAATGCGTAACCCGCCAGCCCGCTTTTCCCGGAACAGGCGATAAGCGCCATCGGCGGCCTGAATCTGCGCTGCCGTTGCCTTGCGGCGGACAGACAAGTAACCGGTGATTTGGCCATTCTCACGAATCGGTGTCGCCGTCGCCAGCACCCAATAAAATTCCCCGTTCTTGCAGCGATTCTTGACAATCCCCGTCCACGGACGACCATCCTTCAGGTCTTTCCACATATCCACATAGGCTTCGACCGGCATATCCGGGTGCCGAACGATATTGTGTGGCTGACCAATCAGCTCGGCTTCGGTAAAGCCGCTGATATCGAGAAAATCCTTGTTGATGTAGGTAATCTGGCCTTTGAGATCCGTCTTGGAGACGATAAGGCTGTGTTCCTCCAGTTGGATTTCGACATTGGTTACGGGTTGATTATTTCTCATGTTCGGGATCCGTCAGATCGTGAATCGTTAAAATTCTGCCCACTCGTCTTCGGTCGGCGCATTCAGCGCGGCCAACGGGCGAGATGAAGCTATTTTTTGGCTTGTTACGGTCAACTGCGGTTTTGCTGCATTTTTTTCGCCGCCACGCATGCGTTCAAGCAAACTGATAACGCGCTTGGAGCGATTAGAGAATTCTCCATTGATCTGAGTCGTGGCACTTTCACGATCACCCGCGAGGCAAGTGCGAATGACATCGGCAGCACAGCGATGGAAGCCCGCATGCTCGCCCTTCAAATCAGCATACTGCGCATTCCGCCGTAGCGCCCGACCATCGCCATGAATCCAGCACCCCAGCGCACACTGATCATCACGCCCCACCACCACCGGATCGAGTTGCTCGCCGCCGCCCTCGACATAATCAAGTAGACGCTGCTTCCATTTGCCATGTGCCGAAATAGCGCCATCAAAATCAAGTCCGGCGAGATTCTGCTGCCCCTCAATCACTAATGCACCAGCCAGCCGGAAAATGGATACCGATTCCGCCAGATTGCGCGCCTGCTCCTCCAGACTTTCGGCGGCTGCAGCAGCCTCTTCAACCAAGGCCGCATTTTGCTGCGTCATTTCATCCATCTGGCTGATCGCCACACCGACCTGTTCGATACCGGTTGTTTGCTCATGGGTCGCGTGGGAAATATCCCCCATGATCTTGGCCACCCGCTGAATACTGGCAACCACCTCACCCATCGTCTGCCCAGCCTGATCCACCAACCGGCCACCATTTTCAACCTTATCGACCGAATCGGAAATCAGCGCCTTGATCTCACGTGCTGCCGCTGCACTGCGCTGTGCCAAATTGCGCACCTCGGTTGCCACTACAGCAAATCCACGCCCCTGCTCACCCGCCCTCGCGGCCTCAACCGCTGCGTTAAGCGCAAGAATATTGGTCTGGAAAGCGATGCCGTCAATGACGCTGATGATGTCTGAAATCTTGTTGGAAGACTGATGGATCGCCCCCATGGTTTCTACCACCTGACCAACCACCTGGCCGCCCTGCTCGGCAATCTGCTGCGCTTTGTGGGCCAACTCATTGGCCTGACGCGCATTGTCGGCATTCTGCTTGACCGTACTGGTCAGTTGCTCCATGTTGGACGTGGTTTCTTCCAGACTCGATGCCTGCTGCTCGGTACGCGCGGAAAGATCCTGGTTGCCGCTGGCAATTTCTTGCGCCGCCGTATTAATGGCGTCGGTCGCGCCCTTGATCGAGAAAATGATGTCTTGCAGGTTGTCGACCGTCACATTCGCATCGTCTTTGAGGCGCCCAAGCATACCCTGATATTCGGTATCAATTTTCTGCGTCAGATCACCCTGCGACAGTCGCGTCAGCATGGCACCAACGTCCGTCAAGGCGTGGCTATTCACCTCAAGAAGATCATTGATCCCCGACGATATCTGACGGAAAAAGCCACTCATCTCATCAACACCAATGCGCCGCGAGAAATCGCCAGCAGCAGCGGCGGAAATAATCCCGCTGACCTCTTCCTCAATCGCCACTTCCGCCGTCCGGTCATTCCATTCAACCACCGTACCCAGACGTTCATTGCGTTCATTGTGAATTGGGCAAGCGACCAGACTGAAAGTGTGGCCGCCAACGTTAATCTGGGTGCGATGCACCCCCTTGAGGGAGCCCAGAACATTGCGCTGGTGGGCGGGATCTCGGTGATAAATATCGAAATTCGAGCCAATAATTTTGTTCGCATTGAAACTTGGCAAATCACGGCGAATTCCTGCTTCAGCCTTGAGCATCATTTCACTGGCCGCCGCATTGCAATAAATGATCACACCATCCGGATCGGCCACCATCATGCTGTTCGATGAAGAATCCAGCGCCACCTTGATACGCAGCGATTCATTAGCCACCTTGTGTTCGGCTTCGGTACGATTTTTAAGGTCATCCTGCATCCGTCCAAGCGCCGCCATCAACTGCGACGGCTCATCTTTACCCTGCAAATCAAGCGGGTTATCAAATTTACCAGCCGCCACCGCATCGGCCACTGCAATCGAGTCGTGCAAGGGGCCGGTAATCTCACGCGTCACCCACAAACCAGCCGGGATCATCACTACAATCGCCAGACCGACAAGCAATAGCATGGTCAGCCGAACATTGGATTTGATCTCCTCAATCTCGGCCAGGCTACGTTCATTATTTTCTTTTTGCAGTTGAACAAACTCACCAATACTCTCAAACCAGCGCTGCATTTTGGGCTGAAAATCATCGACGAAATGTGCCTCGGCTGAAGGTTGATTACCCGCCTTGATCAATGCGAACATCCGCTCAATCGAGGTATCCGCTTCCGTTCTTGCTGACACAACGCGCCCAAATATTTCTTTGCCCCGCTGCGAACCCAAGCTGGAATTAAGCTGATTTTCTGCATCCAGATAGTTTTTCTGCGCGGCCAGCACTTTGCTGAATTCTGCTGCCTGCTGCGAACTTTCTTCGTAAATCATGGCCTCGGCAACACCTCTGGCAATCAGTAGATTACCCAGGCGCATATTGACGGCCAATTCGGTTTTTTTGTTATTGTTCTGGGCGATGTAATCCACCTTGTCACCGATCAAACTCAGGCTATACAAGGCAATCGCAACAAAGGCAATCATCAACCCCAAAGCGCCGATCGTGGTCATGATCAGACGCGTGCCGATCTTGTAGTTGCGCAAATTCAACATGTCAAAACCCCTTTGGGGAACGCACTTTAATCCGCACTGGCCGTATCAATCAGTTCCATGTCGCTGCTGGTCATCAAGCGCTCGATGTCAGTGACAATCATCATTCGCGTGTCTATCGTGGCCAGCCCGAGAATATATTTGGTGTCAAAACTGCCGGAGAAATCAGGCGCTTGACGAATCTGGTTGGAATTCAAGGAAATCACGTCGGAAACGCTGTCGACCACAACACCAATCACCCGACCAGCCACATTAAGAATAATGACGACGGTAAATGGCGTGTATTCCACCGTACCAAGCTTGAATTTGATGCGCAGATCAACAATCGGCACGATGATGCCACGCAGATTGATCACGCCTTTGATGAAAGGCGGTGCGTTGGCAATCAGGGTCGGCTGTTCGTAACCACGAATTTCCTGAACCTTGAGGATATCGATTGCATACTCCTCGCTCCCCAGCGTGAAGGTCAAATATTCGCTGGAGACCAAATCCTCGTCGCTGGCTGCCGTGCTGGCGTTTGTCTTCGCTTCCATCATTACTCCTTGTGCGGCCTTAGCCGGCCTTCTGCATCATTGTTTTCGCCATGCCGGCAATGGCCGACACATCCAGAATTAGCGCTACATGGCCGTCACCCATGATGGTGGCGCCAGAAACCCCCATCACCCGACGGTAATTGGCCTCCAGACTCTTGATCACCACTTGGTGCTGGCCAACCAGCGCATCAACGCACAGTGCGGCTTTGGTGCCATCAGCATCGATGACGATCATGATGCCCTGCGTAAAGTTGCGCCATTTGGACTTGATGCCGAACAGTTCGGTCAACACCAGTACCGGCAAATACTCACCACGCACTTGAATCACGCGCCCCTGGTTCGACAAGGTTTTAATATCGCCCGGCTCCGGCTGTACCGATTCAATGACATATGACAGCGGCAGGATGTAGGTTTGATCGCCAACTGCGACTGACATGCCATCGAGAATCGCCAGCGTTAGCGGCAAACGCACCGTCATGCGGGTTCCGACGCCGAGCATCGAATCGATTTCAACGCGTCCGCCCATGGCCTGTATGTTCCGCCGCACCACATCCATGCCGACGCCACGACCAGAGACATCCGTTACTTCATCGGCGGTCGAGAAACCGGCCTCGAAAATCAAATGAAACACCTCCTGATCGGTCATCTGATCAGAAACGGCCAAACCTTTCTCGCGTGCCTTGTCGAGAATTTTCTGGCGCGGCAAACCGGCACCATCATCACCGACCTCAATAACGATATTTCCGCCCTGGTGATAAGCCTTGAGGGTAATCGTTCCTACGGGGCTCTTGCCCGCAGCCACACGCTTTTCCGGCAATTCAATACCATGATCAAGGCTGTTGCGGATCAGGTGAGTCAGGGGATCTGTAATGCGCTCAATCAAACTCTTGTCGAGCTCGGTTGTTTCACCCGAGGTTTTCAACTCAACCTGCTTGCCCAGTTTGCTCGACAAATCGCGTACCACGCGCGGAAAACGCGAGAAGACAAACGAGATCTGCATCATGCGAATCGACATGACCGATTCCTGCAAATCACGCGTGTTGCGCTCTAATTGTGCCAAACCCACGGTCAATCGCTCGGGCGCCTGCTCCTGCATTTGTCCTGCAGTTTGCAGCAACATTGCCTGCGTAATCACCAGTTCGCCTACCAGATTAATGAGCTGATCAACCTTTTCAATACTGACGCGAATCGATGAATCGCCACTCGCTGCCGCAGCAGCTGTCACTGCCGGTTTGGCTGCGCGAGCCGGCAAAGCTGACGGCTCCCTGGCTACGGCGGCGACCGGAGCCGCAACGGGGGCTGCAAGCGGAGCAGCCACTGCGGGAGCAAGCTTGATGGCCGGCGCTTCGGCAACAATCGGTGGCAAAGGTGCAAAAAAACCAAAACCATCCCCCTCCTCTCCGTCGCCGGACGGTGGCGTCGGGGTTGCGGCAACCTCGCTGTGCTCCGCAACCTCGGGGAGTGGAGCAAAGAAACCATAGCCATCGCCCTCTTCGGCCATTGGCACCGCTTCAAGTGCCGCAAGCAATTCGCTCGGCAGCGGCTCGAAAAAACCGTAACTATCATCAATGGCTGCGGCCTCGCTTACCGCAGCAGCCAACTCGCCTCCAAGCTGCTCAAAAAAGCCATAGCCGCGCACACTATCGGGTACACCTGGCGAGTCATCAAAAAAACCGAAGGCCGTGGTGCCGTCGACTGCGACAGCGGTGTCCTCGGCAATCCGCCAAGCGCCGTTGTCCGAAACAAAATCAATTTGGTCAGAAAAAACATCTTTGGCGACATCCGTGGTCAGGCGCAATTCCCAGAAACCGGATGGATCATCAGCGCTGGGCTGAAGCACAATGTCAAGCACCCCCATCGAACGCAGTTCGTCGAGCAGGTTGGCGACACCCTCACCTTTGGCCGACACTTGTGTTGGGACAAACTGGATGTCGTAGACGCGCTTCCCGCTGTCCGCAACGGGCAGCCGCACTGCAATCTCGTCACCTTCGGGCTGTGCCGGCGCAGCCAACACCACGCTTGCCGCTACGTGTGCAGGTACTGCCAGGTGAGCCGCTGCGGCAGGAGCATCCCCCGATGACAACTGACGCAAGCGAGCACAAATAGCGTCGACTGCGGCCGGGTCAGCGGTGCCGCGCCCCTGATGGCCCTCCAGCATTTCTCGCAGGCGGTCGCCACATTCGAGAAACGCATCGACCATGTCGGCACGAAGTTCGAGCTCTTGCTTGCGAATACGATCAAGCAGATTCTCCAGGATATGGGTGGTTTCAGCCAAATCATTAAAGCCGAAGGTACCCGCACTCCCCTTGATTGAGTGCGCAGCCCTGAAAATGGCGTTCAGCTGCTCTGAATCCGGGTGATTGATATCCAGATCCAGCAAAAGTGATTCCATTGCCGCCAAGTGTTCTGCAGATTCCTCGAAGAACACTTGGTAGAACTGAGTCATGTCGATAGCCATGCTGCTCCCTAACCACAACCGTCATTGATGATGACAGCGGAAATCGAATGCGATGATTACCAGCGAAACCGCTGGTCGCAAGTTCAGGCCCTAGCCAATAACCTTGCGCACGACCTCAATCAGTTTCTGTGGGTCAAACGGCTTGACTAGCCAGCCCGTCGCGCCAGCTGCACGGCCTTGAGACTTCATCGCATCGGATGACTCGGTGGTCAACATCAGAATTGGCGTAGCTTTGTACTGCGGTGTGGCACGCAAATTCTTGATCAGGGTCAGGCCATCCATACGTGGCATGTTTTGGTCAGTCAGAACCAGATTGACGCTGCGCGCCTTGGCCTTTTCCAGCCCATCCATACCGTCGACCGCTTCAACGACGTCGTAACCGGCACTTTTCAGGGTAAACGACACCATCTGACGAATCGAGGCGGAGTCATCAACTGCAAGAATGGTCTTAGCCATATTTTCCTCTTAAATATTTCAGAACAACTCAACATCGCCGCTGCTATAGCCGGCCTGCTGAACGGGGTTATGGTCGACCGCCTTTTTGAGGGCAATCAATTTCTGCGACAGCATTTCTACATGATCACGCAATGCATCGAGCTTTACTACTGTACCCGCTGGATCACCTGGATCACTCAACACCTGAGCCATTTGCTGCTCATCGTGGACAACTTCATCGAGTATATCGAGACGACGAACAACATGGCCGAGCAACTGGGTCACCATGTCCTGGAACTGTAGCGACATCACCGCCTGATTGACCGAAGACTCAACTTGCTCGGCAATCAAATTGAGCTCGGTTACAGAACTGCCAGTGCGGCGGTTCATTTCCTCAATGCCATTCATCGCCATTTCGACATCGCCTTTGGAGGTCAAGGCAAAAGTCATATCCTGTGCCGCCATATGGTTGATGGCCGTTTCTGCTGCATCGATGTGAGCCTGCATGGTAGTGAGCGCGCCGCGAATCTGCTGGCTAAAATGATTGGTGCGCCCCGACAGATCGCGCACTTCATCAGCCACCACAGCGAACCCTCGCCCCGCCTCGCCAGCGCGAGCCGCCTCAATGGCAGCATTCAGTGCCAGCAAATTGGTTTGCTTGGCGATCCCTTCAATCTCCCCCAAACGGCCACGAACCTCACGCATTTGTGTCGCGATACGATCAGTCATCTCGACCAGCCCCATGGCCACCCGAGAGTTTTCAACCACACTATCGACAAACTGACGCAGAGTGTCCGAAGTTTTGGAAGCAAATTGCTCAAACTCTCCCAGACTGCCACTGCTATCGCCCTGAGACCCGGAGACAATCTGCAGGCCCAAGGCATGCTGGCGCTGCACTTGGCCGTTGATGCCATGAAAACTGGTAATTAACGAACCGATGGCATCGTTGAATATGGTCTGAGTTCGGGTCACCTCGCTGCGCATTTCACGAATCTGCTCTGCAAACTCGCTCGATACTCGAATTATCGCCTGACTACTGTGCTCAATGACACTGCTATCAGCTTGCTTTCCAGCAACGGCCACCGCGTCGTCAACAGATTTGCGGCATGCCACGCTGGTCGTGATCAAGCCACCAATCACCAGGCTAATCAACGCGCCCAATATCATTACTGAGCGTGCCGCAGGCTCAAGCCACAGCAGAACCGCCAGCACCAATGCTGACCATGCGGCTCCAATCAACATCAGATTTTTTCTATGGTTCATTGACCGGTATCTCCAGACGTATCAACCTGACGTTCCCTTGCCTGAAGCAGGTAGCCTCAAGACATCCTGCAAAGCATCCTCCCCCTGCACTTCCGTTTCCGGCCCCTCTTCCTGAAGGATGGCCTGCTCGGTTTTTTGATTCAGCACCACGATACTGATGCGCCGATTAATTGAGCTAAGCGGATCATTCTTGTCGAATAAAACGGTAGATGCAAGCCCGACGACACGCATTATTTTTGTATCACTGAGACCACCCGCGATCAATTCTCGCCGAGAGGCGTTGGCTCGACTGGCTGACAACTCCCAATTAGAAAACCCCCGCTCGCCACCAGCAAATTGTGCTGCATCGGTATGCCCCGCCAAACTAATACGATTTGTCACACCATTCAGGGAGTTACCAATTTGCCGCAATATCTCTCTGGTATACGGCTTGAGGTCGGCGCTACTTGAATCAAACATCGGACGATTCTGCTCGTCGACAATTTGAATACGCAAACCCTCCGACGTTATGTCGAGCAACATTTGTTTTTTAAACTGCGCCAACTGCGGGCTTTTCTCGATCATTTTCTCGATATCGGCCTTCAGAGTCTCAAGCTTTTGCATCTCTTTGCGGCGAAACTCGGCCTGAGCCTCCTTGGAGAATGAGGTAGTCTTTTTCTTCTCGACGTCCCCTTGCTTGACCTGCCCGGCCTGTCGCGTCAAATCCTTGCCACCCCCTTGTAACACGCTGGTGGCATCCCCCGATCCCGAACCACCCGACATCGAGACCTTGACCGGATTCTGAAAGTAGCTGGCAATACCCGCCAAATCACCTTTGGCGGTTGAGCCCAACAGCCACATGAGGAGGAAAAAAGCCATCATCGCCGTCACGAAGTCGGCATAGGCAATTTTCCAGGCACCGCCGTGCGCACCGCCAGCAATAACCTTCTTGCGCTTGATGACTATGGGGCGTGTGGAGTCGTCGCTCATCGTATTAGGGCCGGATCAAGTGACGGGTCACTTACCTTTGCGCGCCTTCAACTCTTCTTCGAGTTCAGCAAAACCGGGGCGAGAATGGGAGTCCAGTGTTTTGCGACCGAACTCAACGGCAACGGCTGGCGCGTAACCCGACATGGAGGCCAGCAGCACCATTTTGATCATTTGATAAATCTTTCCACTTTCCTTGGCTTTTTGCTCCAATAACTTGGCAACCGGCTCGACAAAACCATAAGCGATCAGAATACCCAGGAATGTACCAACCAGCGCCCCGCCGATCATCTTACCCAGGACAGCAGGCGGGCTGCCAACCGAACCCATCACGTTAACCACGCCCATCACCGCCACGACGATACCAAATGCCGGCACGGCACCCGCAACGTTGGCGACCACATGCCCCGGCTCTTCCGCTTCGTGGTGATGCGTCTCCAGTTCGACATCCATCAAACTTTCGATTTCAACTGTATTCAAATTGCCGCCCACCATCATGCGCAGGTAATCGGTAGTGAACTCCATAACGTGATGGTCATGCACAAGATTGGGGTATTTGCTAAAAATCGGGCTGGAATCTGGATTCTCGATATCGCCCTCAATTGACATCAAGCCTTCTTTACGCACTTTGCCCAGCACTTCAAACAACATAGCCAGCGCGTCAACGTAGTACGCTTTATTGAATTTAGAGCCCTTCAGAACCCCCGGCAAAGCGCCTACTGTAGCTTTAATAACGCCAATGCTGTTGGAGGCAACGAAATAGCCGATCGTCAAACCGATAATTGCGACATATTCGAGCGGCACCCAAAGCGCAAGCAGGCTGCCATGAACCGCATAAGTCCCCAGCGCTGATGCCAGAATGATTACATAACCGACGATTAGAAACATGCGGACCCCTCACCCACGCTAAAACGATCCCACGCGGAGTTTTTATAAGTGAGTGCTATTGTAAGCACAGCCCCCCACTTGACGCAAAGAAAGAAGCGGCAATCTACAAACAGCGGAGATTTATCACTAAAAAGCGGTGTTAAACTGCGGCATTGAGCCATCAAAATACCCTTCTTGAACATCCGCTTCTGTCCGCTTTGCGCTGCCCCGGTTGATTTTCGGATTCCCGAAGGGGACGGTTTACCGCGCCATGTATGCACTAGTTGCGGTTATATCCATTATGAAAATCCGCGCCTTGTCGTCGGTTGCATTGCCGAGCATCAAGGGCTGATTTTACTTTGCCGCCGCGCGATCGAGCCGCGCCACGGATTCTGGACCTTACCCGCCGGGTTTATGGAAAACGGCGAAACTACCAGCCAAGGGGCTGCACGCGAAACCAACGAAGAAGCTGGTGCTGTCGTCAGCATCGATGCCGCCTATGCGCTGTTCAGCATTGCACACATTCACCAGGTTCACCTTTTCTATCGCGGCCACCTGAGCACACCGGATTTCACTGCCGGTATAGAAAGCCTGGAAGTGGGACTCTTTCGTGCCGATGAAATCCCTTGGGATGATCTGGCTTTTCTCAGTGTCAGGCGTTGCCTGGAGCACTATCTTGAAGACAGACAAAAGGGCTCTTTCAGTTTTCATGAAGAAGATTTGTTGCCGCCTTGAGCCACTACGATCAATTGCTATTGTTCAGGCAAATTCCGACGGGCAGAAATTACGGGAAAATTTTTCCAGGGATGGTTACGGTCAACAGGGAAAAATGGCAAAAATCAACGACACAAAAACAGAAGGTACAAAAAAGACAAACGCTCGCTGACAACCCCATGTCCTGCCGATTTGCGCGATGAGCATAAAAAGTCCCCCGCCAGCTTATCCGTTCGGGGGAGTGTACCGCAACAAAAGCAGCAGTAAATACAGTTTATTTACGGAGTTGCTTTGTTTCTTCTTCCATCTTTGATTTATACATCCGGCCCATGAACACCCCCATGACGAGGATAAAAACGATAACAAATAAGCTCATCAAGCCGATATCACTACCAAACAATAGTTCCCAAGCCATAGGTCACCTCCCAGTAACGAAACAACATTAAAAATCAGTGCGCAACCCTTGCCACCAGACGCAACGCCTCGCCTGAGTCGACATGCCAATCCGCCTGCAAACGCCAAATACCAGCGGGATCTTCAATCGAAACAATCCAGCGCCCGACAATTTCTTTAGCAATCTGCCCGGTGTAAAACCCCTGGCCTTCACCCGTCATCTTCACCAATTGATCCTGACCCACCTGTGTCGGATGCGCAAACTTGACGGCAATCACATCAGGCAGACTGATCCCGTCGTTAGCCTTGATCAATAAGCGAATATTGCGTCCCGAGCTCATTACATCGGCGTACAAACCCATATCTGCGGCCTGATGATCGCGGTGGAGGCGCTGATTGACGGTCATGCCTTGCTTGTAATAATCGTCAGTCACTAATCCATCGTTACTCACTACCGCCAGCCATGTCGTGACCACGCCCGCAATGATCACGACAGTTGGCCCCGCCATCAAAATCCACGGCCACGGCTCCTTGTACCAAGGATTTTTATCGGAAGACTTAAGGCTCATTGTCGCGCTCATATTTCAACAACAGGAAAGTGGTGGCTTCTTTACGAACAGCTAAAAAATTGCAGTTCTCGGGCCTAGATCTGGATCAAATTGCTCTGCATTCATCCAAATCACGGATGCAGACCCAGCTTTAGTTCTACTTACTAAAGATAGAACGGGGCGACATTCCGCCCCGTTCCTAATTACTACTTGGCGCCTTGGCTTACGCTATAAACATAACCCGTCAGCAAATGAATCTTCGCATCGCCCAGAAATTCCTTCCACGCCGGCATTTTGTTTTGACGACCACCATTGATGGTTTCAGTAATAGTAGCTTCGGAAGAACCATACAGCCAGATTTTGTCCGTTAGGTTAGGTGCGCCGAGTGCATGCATTCCCTTGGCATCGGCACCGTGGCACCCTGAACACCCCACCGCAGCAAAGGTCTCTTTACCCTTGGCTGAACGCACGGAATCATTCGGCAAACCAGACAACGAGCGGACATAATTGGCCAGATCCTTGACGCTATCAGCCCCCAACTGAGCATGCGGCGGCATGACCCCCATCCGGCCATTATTTAGCGTTTCCTTGATCTGCTCCGGCTCACCACCATACAACCAGTCGCTATCGGTGAGATTCGGGAAACCTTTGGCACCACGCGCATCAGCACCGTGACATTGCATGCAGTAAGTCAAGTACAGGCGCTTACCCATTTCCATGGCCTGCTTGTCGCCGGCAACTGCCTTGACATCCATCGCCATGTACTTGTCAAACAAAGGCTTGACGGCAGCATCCATTTTTTCAACTTCAGCCTTGTGCGCACCAGCTGACGTCCAGCCTAGAAGCCCCTTCATATTACCCAGCCCTGGATAGAGGACGAAGTAAACGACAGTAAACACGACTGTAATCAGGAACAACCAACTCCACCACATGGGCATTGGGTTGTTGTACTCTTCCAAGGTTTCATCCCAGACATGGCCCATCGTTTTGCCTGGGGTGAACGTTGCCTTGCTCTGGACGTAGAGAAGTGCGATACAGGCAAAGACACTGGCTGCCGTGATCACAATTACATATATATTCCAAAACTCGCTAACAAAATCGCTCATTTTTTTTCCTTTAGTTCAACGCGGATGTGACGTTTTGGACGTCACATCCAGATCATCATCTGCAAACGGCAAGTTGGCAGCCTCATCAAACCCCTTTTTACTACCTTTGCCGTAAGCCCATCCAACAATGGCCAGGAAGCAAAGCAAGCCCAGTACTGTTATCAGGGAGCGCAGATCGTTGATGTCCATGGCTTTATTGCTTCATGGTGCTCAGAGCCGTACCCATACCCTGCAGGTAGGCAATGAGAACGTCCATTTCCGTCATATCCCCGATGGCAGCCTGAGCCCCCTTGATTTCCTCATCGGTATAAGTCGGAATGCCTCGAACATTGGCGTAGCTGCGCATCAGTTCCATCTTGGCGACAATATCGACGCCAACGGAATCTTTAGCTTTGGTCTCTGCCAGGAACGCAAAAGCGGGCATATTGGACTCTGGCACAACGTCGCGAGGATTCATCAGGTGGGCACGTTGCCATTCATCAGAATAACGACCACCAACACGATGAAGATCCGGTCCTGTACGCTTTGAACCCCACTGGAATGGGTGATCATAGACAAACTCACCAGCAACAGAATAGTGCCCGTAACGCTCGGTTTCAGCACGGAACGGGCGAATCATCTGGGAATGGCAGAGATAACAACCCTCCCTTGTATAGATGTCGCGCCCGGCCAAACGCACCGCGCTATAAGGCTTGGTACCCTCGACGGGTGTCGTGGTCGATTTTTGGTAGAAGAGCGGAACAATTTCCAGCAAACCGCCGACACTGACCACCAACAAGGTCAATACGATCAGGAGGCCTACACTCTTTTCAATTTGCTCGTGTTTCAACATTAGTATTTCTCCCTAATCAGGCGTGGTGAGCGACGGGCAAATTCACCGGCACATCCTCAATCTTGCCGCCGGCCATGGTCTTGAACATGTTGTAAGCCATGATCAACATCCCGGACAGGAACAAAACGCCACCCAACCAACGGATTGCCCAGAACGGATAGGAACCTTTGACCGATTCGACGAAGCTGTAGGCCAGCGTCCCATCAGCATTCACGGCACGCCACATCAGACCCTGCATCACGCCGGCAATCCACATGGAAGCGATATAGAGCACGGTACCGATGGTGGCGATCCAGAAGTGGGTCGTCACCAGCTTGGTGCTATACATTTCCGTCTTGCCAAAAAGCTTGGGCAACAGGTAGTAAATGGAGCCGATGGATACCATGGCAACCCAACCAAGCGCACCCGAGTGCACGTGACCCACAGTCCAGTCGGTGTAGTGCGATAGCGCATTCACCGTTTTGATCGCCATCATCGGGCCTTCAAACGTAGACATACCGTAGAAAGACAAAGAGGTAATCAGGAACTTGAGGATAGGATCGTCACGCAGCTTATGCCAGGCGCCAGACAGCGTCATGATGCCGTTGATCATGCCACCCCAGGACGGCGCCAGCAGAATTAACGAGAACACCATACCGACAGACTGAGTCCAGTCAGGCAGAGCAGTGTAGTGCAGGTGGTGAGGACCAGCCCACATGTAGGTGAAGATCAGCGCCCAGAAGTGAACCACTGACAAACGATAGGAGTAAACCGGACGACCAGCTTGCTTAGGCACAAAGTAGTACATCATACCAAGAAAACCGGCGGTCAAGAAGAAACCTACCGCATTGTGACCATACCACCACTGAATCATCGCATCCTGTACGCCGGAATAGGCTGAGTAGGACTTGGTCAGTGTGATTGGTACTGCAGCGCTATTTACCAAGTGCAGCAAGGCAACGGCGATAATAAAAGCGCCGAAGAACCAGTTAGCGACATAGATGTGAGAAACCGTTCGTTTTGCAATCGTTCCAAAAAAGACAACTGCGTACGAAACCCAGACCAAGGTAATCAGAATATCGATTGGCCACTCCAACTCAGCATATTCTTTTGCCTGGGTAATTCCCAAAGGCAAGGTAATAGCCGCTAGAACAATGACAACCTGCCAACCCCAAAATGTAAAGGGAACCAGCGGCCCACCCCAAAGACGGGTGTGATTGGTACGCTGAACCACCCAGTAGGATGTAGCAAACAAAGCCGAGCCACCGAAGGCAAAAATAACTGCATTGGTATGCAAAGCACGTAGACGACCAAAGTGTAGCCAGCCAATATTAAGCTCCGGCCATACCAACTGGGCAGCAATGATGACACCAACCAGCATGCCAACAATACCCCAGATAACGGTCATGACAGCGAATTGCCGTACGACCTTATCGTTATATGTGGTTTTCGTTCCAGACATGAACCCACCTCTCGTTAATAAAAAAACTGAATACCGCCCTCCCTTAAACCCAAGAGCGGAACTTGGATGCAAATATTATTGTAGTCTCACGAAGCCAATTTGATCCAGATCAATCTACTGAGTATCTAGTTCAAATTAATCCAAAAGTTGTATAAGCTGGCACCAAAACAACAAATTGTGGACAAAAAAAGGGTGCGTCTCAACGCACCCGAACCCCAACAGAGAATTTTTGCAAGGCACTTGCCTTACCTGAGACGGATTTTGGCGCACGCGAGGGTTGACCGCGTTGACACAAGTCAAACTTTTGAAGAATCCCCTACGTCTGACGCTGGTTTTTCGGATAACGGCAAATCCTCATCCATCAGAACCTTGAAACCAGGCCCCTCCAAATCATCGAACTGCCCACTGCGTACCGACCACCAAAAGGCGACTGCAATCCCAAATACCAGTATCACTGAGACGGGAATGAGCAGATAAATACTTTCCATCAATCGTTCTCCAGGCGCTGTATACGCAGCGAGTTTAGTACCACCAGCAAGGAACTGGCTGACATGCCAATCCCTGCCAGCCATGGCGGTACCAACCCGGCAATCGCCAGCGGCAAAGCCACTACATTATAGGCAAATGACCACCACAGATTCTGGCGAATGACGACCAAGGTACGCGCCGCGCGGCGTACGCCCCAACGCAGGTGATCCAGATTCTCAGAGAGCAGAACAAAATCAGATTGCGTTCTGGCCAGTTGCGCCCCACAGCCCATGGCCACCGATACCTGCGCCTGAGCCAGAACCGGCGCATCATTAACGCCGTCGCCAATCATCGCCACGACAGCGCCACCTTGCTGCAAACTTGTCACACATTCGTGCTTACCCTGCGGCGTCACCCCAGCACGAACATCTGTGATACCCAAAGCCACGCCCACACGCTGCGCAACGGCAGGAGCATCCCCACTCAACAGCACCACATGCTTACCGAGATGAAGCAACTCCCTGACTAACGAAGCCGCCTCGGGGCGCAACTCGTCACCAATGCGAAACAGTGCCAGACAGGCATTGCAATCTGCTAACGCAACCACCGTATCGCCGCCTTCAAGCCACGCCTGGAGCGTTTTTGGCAACTCGCCGCCACTGAGCTTCAAGGCATACTCCGGGCGCCCGATGCGATAGCGCCGACCATCAATACTTGCCTCCAAGCCCTGCCCGGCTTCAGCTTGCACCCCTTCGGCCATCGTCGACGCATCAGCCACCGCCTCACGCAATGCCGAGGCAACAGGGTGTTCGGAGAATTGTTCAAGCGCCGAAGCTATCCGCAAACATTCTGTTTCAGACAAATCAGCGCATAGTCCAACCTCAAGCAAGCGCATCTTGCCACTGGTCAAGGTGCCTGTTTTATCAAAAACAAAATGGGTGGCCCGGGCCAAGGTTTCAATCGCATGGCCGCGTGTCACCAACAGACCATCCTTGGCCAGCGCTCCAGCTGCCACAGTCAGGGCAATCGGTGTTGCCAGCGACAGCGCACAGGGGCAAGTCACCACCAGCACCGAAACGGTGATCCACAGCGCTCTGGACGGATCAACCCAATACCAACCGAGCGCAACAACGGCTGCGACCAGCAGCAGCATTGCAACAAAATAGCTGGCAATGCGGTCGGCCATCACCACGATTTTCGGCTTCTCGGCGGCGGCCCGTTCCATCAAATGGATAATGGCAGAGAGTCGGGTGCTTTCTCCAACCTGTTCGATTTCCACCACCAACGGGCTTTCGGCATTGATCGAACCGCCCGTCACCAGATCCCCTGGTGCCTTGGTAACCGGCTTACTCTCACCGGTCAGGAGCGCTTCATTGGCACAGCTATGCCCCTCAACCACGCGCCCGTCCGCTGGTACGATCTCGCCTGGGCGCACCAACACCTTGTCGCCTGGCAACAGGTCGGCAACGACACATTGCAAAGTGTTACGGTCAACCGGGAAATTGGGCATCTTTTGGGCGAAGGCCGGCAACAACTTGGCCAGCGCCTCGGTCACACTGACCGCCTTCTGGCGCGCGGTCATTTCAAGGAAACGACCACCGAGCAGGAAAAATACAAACATCGACACCGAATCGAAGTAAACATCACCCTCATGCACCAAGGTAGCCCAGCAACTGGCCAAAAAAGCCGCTCCCACACCCAGCGCCACCGGCACATCCATGCCAACGCGACGCAATTTGATGTCACGCCACGCATTGCGGAAAAAAGGGGCTGAGGAATAAAAAACGACCGGTACCGTCAAGAGCAAACTGGCCCAGCGCATCATGCTTTCGATGTCTGCCGTCATGTCGCCATTGGCCATATAGACCGGGATGGCGTACATCATCACCTGCATCATGCCAAAGCCCGCCACCCACAAACGCCACAGCGCGTCACACCGTTCTTTTTTGGCCAGCTCTTCGTTCTTCGAGGCATCGTAGGGGTAAGCGCGATACCCGATCGCCGCAATTGCTGCAAGAATGTCGGATAACCTGACCCGCGACTCATCCCAACGTACCCGGGCGCGCCGTGAGGTGTAATTGATATCGACTGCGATGACCCCGGGCAACTTGCTGATATGCCGCTCGTTCAGCCAGATACATGCCGAACAGGTTATTCCTTCGAGCAGCAACGACGCTTCACGTTCACTCTCACCCAGCGCCTTGACGAAACTTTTCTGGAAATCAGCGTGATCGAACATCGCCAATTGCTCAAGAATCGCCGGCATCGCTTCGCGCGGTGATTCCGGCATGGAGTCGCGACTACGGTAGTAATCATCCAGGCCATTATCGACAATCGACCGGGCCACTGCCTGACATCCGTAACAACACATTGCGCGCGGCTTGCCGCCAATTTTTACCGACAAATCAAGGTCGTCCGGAATCGGCAGACCACAGTGATAACAGGAAGCTTCAGACATGCAAATGGGAAAAGGGCAAGTAGCGCCCATCGGCGCGAAAGAGGTGTGACGGAGTATAGATTATTTGTCTGAGCACCGGCTTGTGCACAAAATGCCTCACTGACTGTGAAATGAACAACAGCAAAACTGAATTGACCAATCCTTTAATCCCCGGAGATACTCGCTACCGCTGGAAAATTTAACGCAGATCAATTATCGCACCGGAGGAGGAGCGGATGGATGAATCCTTTAATGTGGCCGCCAGGGTAGTTTGGGGGGGCTTTGGATTGGCTCTGGTATTGGGCATTGTGGCGGCAAAAACCCACTTTTGCACGATGGGCGCAATTTCCGACATCGTTAATATGGAACACTGGGATCGCATGCGTATGTGGATACTCGCCATTGCCATCGCGATTATTGGCACCCACCTACTGCAACACCTTGGTCTGATAAATTTGAGCAACAGCATCTACCAGCGGCCTTCTTTACCCTGGCCATCGTTGCTACTCGGTGGCACCCTGTTTGGTATCGGCATGACACTGGCTGGCGGCTGCGTCAATAAAAACCTGCTACGCATGGGCGCAGGCAGCCTGCGATCCTTTGTTGTGCTGGTTTTTGTCGGAATTTCTGCGTACATGACGCTCAAAGGGCTTTTTGGCCAGTGGCGTGCCAGCTATATCGACCCGATCGCCATTAACCTCACTAGCTTCGGCATGCAGACCCAAAGTCTGAGCGAACTCGTCGCCAACCTCATCGGCTTGCCAGCAACTCGCCCCCCCCTCGTCGCGCCCGGCCTGGTAGCGTTCGCCCTGCTCGTCTTCGTCTTCATGGAAGCACGTTTCCGCAGCAATACTGAACAGATCATCGGTGGCATCATCCTTGGCCTGATCGTCACGGGTGGCTGGTATCTGACCGGCCATATCGGCTTTGCGGAGAATCCGGACACGCTCGAAATGAGCTACCTGGGCACCAATTCTCGCACCATGGAATCCATGAGTTTCGTCGCCCCTACCGCCTACAGCCTTGAATTACTGATGCTATGGACCGACAAATCCCTGCGTCTGACCTTCGGTATTGCCACCGTCATCGGCGTCGCACTGGGGTCGCTGATCTACGCGTTGACGACAAAAACCTTTCACTGGGAAGGCTTCGCCTCGCTTGAAGATTTAAAAATGCAGCTACTCGGTGCTGTGATGATGGGTTTTGGCGGCGTTCTTGCCATGGGCTGCACCATCGGCCAGGGCATGAGTGGGATTTCCACCCTTGCTCTCGGCTCTTTTTTAGCGCTGACGGGAATCATCGGCGGCTCTGTAGCCACCATGAAATGGCAGCTACGCTAAATTGGTTCACTAAAGTCAAGGCTACCGCAGCCGGGCTAAAAGCTGCGGTAACTCAAAAAAACACGGGTTTTAGGCATGCCCAAATCGAGAAAAAGACTTTCGGTCAGACGACTGGCCGCTTCCGGTCCGGCGATATAAATATCGCCTTCGCGGATTTCCGGGTGAGCGCTGAAGATTCCCTGCAGCAGCTTCAGCAGCGCCTCTTCGCGCAAAGCTGTCAACTGCGCCAAATCTTGACCAACGACCAGCTTGGTGTAATGGAAATTATCCAGTGCATCAGCCCAGGCGCGCGGAACATTGGGCAGATAGATGCTCTCCTCGCCAGAGCCGATCCAATACAGATGGATGCCTTCATCAGGTTCCAATGACATGGCGTGCTCAAGCAGGCTCTTGATCGGCGCAAAACCGGTATCAAGGGCAAAGAAATAAAACGGGCGAGCCGCCCTTTCCTGGAGAATAAAATCCCCCTCCGGACCAGCGATTTCAACCACCTCGCCGGCCTTGAGGCGATCAAAAACATAATCAGAAAACAAATTACCGGGCATGCGGCGCACATGAAACAGAATATTTCGGTCATCACACGGACAACTGGCGATTGGCAAGTCTGCTGTCAATGATTTCGCAAGGCGCAAGTTGACGTACTGTCCGGCGAGAAAGCGCAAACGGCTGGAGCGCGGCGTTTGCAGATGGAGCAAGAGCATCTCCGGATTGATCAAATTGTGCGATTTCACCGTAGCAGCGATTTCCTGGAATGGAATATCCTGCACGCCGCCGGCTACCTGCGCCTCGACCTCGACATCGGTCACTGCAGTATTGGAGCAAAGCAGCACATACCCCTGAGCCTTATCCGCTTCACTGAGGACAAAATCATGATGCCGCGTCTTCTTGACCTGCCCACTCAGCACCTTCGCTTTGCACAAACCGCAATTGCCACCACTGCAACCGTAATTCAGCGGAACCCCAGAGCGCAATGCGCCTTCAAGCAACGTATCCGGCCCATCGATGAAAAAATCGTGACCACTGGGCAATACCGTGACATGCGCTGCGGCCACGCGCAGCAGATTGTCGCGCACCGCCAGGGGGTTCAGTGCATCCGGCACCAGCGCGGCGCTCACCGCTTCACCCAACCAGGAAACCACGCCATTGACTGCTCCTTTCATATCCGCTTCAGGTTGCTTGCCAATATCCACCAATTGATCGCCCAAACGATCCAGCAAGGTTTTGAACTGCGTGAGCTGCAACTGGCTCAACGCGAGCTCCTTGCTCAACTCGGTAACCCGCGTCGCCAACGTCTCAATATCCGGCATCGCGCGCTCAAAAATGCGCTTGCCGAATGCTTTTTCCTTGATAAGCGCGACCCGCCGCTGCTCGGTATCGTCCTCCAACTGTGCGCGGGGATAGGCCGCAAGAAGATCATCAACCGTGACCATGCCATCAAAGGCACGCAACGAACCCTGCTGAATTTTCTTTTGCAATTCACCACGAACGACGCCAATCAGGCGTGCCGCACGAGAAAGAGTGATCAGTTGGCCTGATTCAGGCATCGGCGCTCAGCCAAAAATCAATGCCAATGCATCACTGATTTCAGTCGCAGTTCCCGGCCTGACCAAGCGTGAGACCTCCTCGCCGTTTTTCATAAAAATCAGCGTCGGCCACAATTTAACCTTGAACGAACGCCCAAGAGGGCGCCCTGGCCCATCTTCAATTTTCAAGTGGTGAATTTTCTGTACTGACGCAAAGGTGGAAAACGCGCCCTCAATATGGGGTTGCGCGGCCATGCAATGACCACACCACGGAGCCCCAAACTCAATCACCACCGGCGTTTTAATCAAATCCAGCTCAGCGCGAGTCAGCGCTGAAGCTTCATAGGTTTTGCTCATCATCATCCTCCAGATCACTGACCTTAAGACCTTACCCGGATATCAAACGCCGAACAAGACGCCCAGTGGTGGATGAATTTACTTTTTCTCATCGTCGTCATTACCCACCACCAAGCCCACACCCGCAGACGCCACATCGACCGTTGTCCCGACCACTGCGGCTCCCACCTTGACCGTCGTCGCCACCACTGTCACAGCGGCGTCGGCCACCGCAACAACGGCACAGCCGGAAAGTGTCAGACAGAAAACAGCGGCAACCAACAGGAGGCGAAAAAACATGACGAAGCGAACCGTAGCAAAGCAATGAAATCCAGAAAGCAAAAAGCCCAACAAAGATGTTGGGCTTTTTGCCTGGAGATGATGGTGCCGATGATCGGAATCGAACTGACGACCTTCGCATTACGAATGCGCTGCTCTACCAACTGAGCTACATCGGCAACAAGCGTAGAATTATAGCTTTCCTGCCGCCTTTCAGGCAACGCCTACGTCTCATGAATCTACTTCGCGCCCTTGCCACGGTCAGCGGCATGACCCTGCTTTCAAGGGTACTCGGCTTTGTCCGCGACTTTGTAATTGCCCGCAGCTTTGGAGCCGGCTTGGCGACAGATGCCTTTTTCGTCGCGTTCAAACTACCTAATCTTTTACGCCGCATGTTTGCGGAAGGCGCTTTCTCTCAGGCTTTTGTGCCCATTCTCGGGGAGTACAAAAACAAGCGCGGAGAGTCTGAAACGCTAGCCTTGATCGACCACGTCACCAGCGTTCTATCACTTATTCTGTTTACCGTCACCGCCCTGGGTATCGCTGCTGCACCCGTTTTGGTCTGGATCTCTGCCCCCGGATTTGCGGCGGACATGGGCAAGTTTGAGCTGACGGTCGCACTGACGCGGATTACCTTTCCTTACATATTTTTCATGTCGCTGGTGGCGCTTTCCGGTGGGATTCTCAATACCTGGAGCAAATTTGCCCTCCCCGCCTTCACGCCAGCTTTGCTCAATCTGGCGTTCATCGGCATGGCGCTGTTAGCCACGCCTTATTTTGACCCACCGGTATTGGCGCTAGGCTGGGCAGTATTTTTGGGCGGCGCCCTGCAACTGGCGATTCAAATACCCGCACTTAAGCGCATTGCCATGCTGCCCAGGCCAACGTTCAACTGGCGCGCAGCATGGGCAGACCCTGGCGTCAGGCGTATTTTGACGCTGATGGGCCCGGCACTCATTGGCGTTTCGGTGTCGCAAATCAGTCTGTTAATTAACACCATCTTTGCCTCGTTTCTCAAAACCGGCAGCGTTTCATGGCTCTATTACGCTGACCGCCTGATGGAATTCCCCGCCGGGATGCTGGGTGTGGCACTTGGCACCATTCTTTTGCCTTCACTGGCCAAGTACCACGCCAGCAACAACCCCGGCGAATACTCCAGACTGCTCGACTGGGGTCTGCGTCTGACCTTGCTGCTCGCCGCCCCGGCTGCACTGGCACTCGCCATGCTGGCCATTCCGCTAATCACCACGCTGTTCTATCACGGCGCGTTTACCAGTCATGATGTGATGCAAACTCGCACAGCGCTGGTTGCTTACAGCATTGGGTTAACTGGCCTGATTTTGGTCAAAGTCCTCGCCCCCGGGTTTTATGCCCGCCAGAATGTCCGTACCCCGGTCAAAATTGCGCTGTTTTCGCTACTCGCCACTCAAGCCATGAACCTCGCCTTTGTCGGCTGGCTGGAACATGCCGGGCTGGCCCTGTCGATTGGACTGGCCGCCTGCCTGAATGCCGCTTTGCTTTATCGCGGCTTGCGTCAGCATGGGGTTTATCAACCGCAGGCTGGCTGGATGATGTTTTCGATGAAACTTTTCATTGCCATGCTGACGATGGCAGCACTACTGTGGCTCCTGACTGGCAGCAGCAGCGACTGGTTTGGCTTTTCGCTGCTTGAGCGCGTGCTACGACTTTCGCTACTGGTTGTACTTGGCGCCGGCACCTATTTCGTTACACTATGGCTACTCGGCTTCCGCCTGCGGGATTTCAAACGGCGCGCAGCCTGATTTGAGGAGAACCAGTCAATGAAACTATCCAGCACCAGCTTTACCGACGGACAAGCGATTCCCGGCCATCTTGCCTTCTGCATCCCGGATCCGGCGCACCACGTTTGCTTGGGCAAAAACCGCAATCCACAACTGAGTTGGAGCGATGTCCCGCCCGGCACCCGGTCGTTTGTAATTATTTGCCATGACCCCGACGTCCCCAGCAGCGGAGACGATGTCAATCAGGAAGGTCGCAAAGTCCCTGCCAGCTTGCCGCGCATTGATTTCTACCACTGGGTGCTGATTGACTTGAATGTTACGGTCAACGCCATAAATGAGGCCGAATTTTCAAATGACGTGACACCGCGTGGCAAATCAGGCCCGCAAGCCGCCCACGGCAGCCAGCAAGGCATCAACAACTACACCGACTGGTTTGCCGGCGACCATGACATGAGTGGTGATTACCACGGCTACGACGGCCCCTGCCCACCATGGAATGATGAAATTGTGCACCGCTATGTATTTACGGTTTATGCGCTGGATATCGACAATCTACCCTTGAGCGGCAAGTTTGGTGGCCCAGAAGTCAAAGCCGCAATGCAAGGCCACATTCTGGCCGAAGCCAATATCACCGGCACCTACACGCTCAACCCGGCGCTCTTCTAAAATCAGGGCAACAAAAAAGGCCGCTCCGTGAGGATGCGGCCTTTTTTTGTCCCGTACTACGCCATACTCAGTTCACCGATTTGTCGTTCGGATTGGCGTAAGAAGCTTTGTTCAGGGGTGAAATCGGGTAATTCAAGTTACGGTTGGCAGGTGGAATCGGGCTTGTAAACCAGGTGTTGTAGATCTTTTCCATTTCGCCAGACTTCATCAGGCCAGCCAGCACCTCATCAACCAACTTCTTGAATTGCGGATCGTCCTTGGGCAGGATGATGCCGTAGGGCTCGACAGAATAACCTTCATCGAGAATGACATAATTTTCCGGGTTGGCTGCCATTGAACGCATACCCGCCAAAATGGCATCGTCGGCTACGAAAACATCAGCCTCACCTTTCGTCAGCATTTCCATCGAGTTCGCATGACTGCGACCGACCAGAGAACGAATCGAAACGCCACGCGACATCGACGCCTGCTTAATCAGTCGATCCGCCGTGCTGCCAACCGTCGTTACGACTCGCTTATTTGCCATATCCTTAAGTGATTTTCCGGCCAATGCAACCGGCACCATCCCCTTGACTTCAGAAACGAAGAAAGTCGTCGAAAACGCCACCTGTTGGGAGCGGCCAATCGTATTGGTCGTTACACCACATTCCATATCAGCCATCCCGGTCTTGACCATCATGATCCGGGAATTGGCACTCATCACAACGGGAACGGTATCCACCTTCTTGCCCAGTTTCTCCTCGATCGCCTTGATTACGTGACCACAGATTTCGATGCTGAAGCCTTCAGGGTTCTCATTTCCTGCAGTAACGAATGAAAACGGCATTGCCGCCTCGCGATGCCCAAGGAAAATCGTGCCCCGCTGCGAAATTTTTTCTAGCGTCGGACCCAAGCTTTGCGCATTAGTAGTGAAACTTGCCGTTGCCAGCACAGCAACCGCCAGGATACGGCGCATCAAAAAATGGACCTTCATTTGGCACCTCCCGTACAACCACCACCAACACAAGGGACAGAACTCTCCCGATTGATCAACCATTTGCCATTGACCTTGATCATTTCCAGTGTTTTCTGGGTAGTGTCATGATAAACATCCGATCGATAAAACTGCCGGAACTCGGCAAATGCCCGGTCATCGCCATCCTGACGAACCGTCAAGTCTTGCACGTCCACATTGATCGTATTGCGCCCGGCAATCCTGCTACGCCTTAACTGGAACCAGTCCTCGCGCGAAATACCGCCGTCCGGGGTAAAGCTTGGCGCATAGAAGTTGATGTAGTTGGAGTAATCCTTGGCCGTCCAAGCTGCAGCCCAAGCCCCCACCTGCTCCATCACGTCAGCCTCGGCACCCGCAGCAATCGGAGCCGCAGCTATCGGTGCGGCAGGAGCGCCAACACTGGCCAGCCCTGGCTTGCTCTTGTCCAACATCTCCATTGCCCGGGTGTCGAGCAGTTCACGATCCATCGCTGTTACACGAACAGCGTCCGGTGCGCAAAGCTGAGCGGCATCAACCTGGGCGAGTTCGTTTTGGTCAGGTTTTTCAGTATCAAGTTTCTCCAGCCCCATGAATTCGAGCAAAGTACCCATGCCGGCATGGGTGCGCAGGTAGGCCAAAATCAGGTCCATATCGACGTTGACCGCAGAACGACGCGCTGAAAGGAGCTCATTTTCCGTATCCAGCAAGTCAAGCAGGGTGCGCTGACCGACATCGTATTGATCGCGGTAAGCGTCACGCGTTTTTTCAAGCTGGGAAACCTGAGAGTTGACGAAACCCGCCTGCTGACGGAGTCGAGCAACATCGTTATAAGCAATGGCCAGCGTCTGGCGGGTATCGCGACAGGCCTTCTCGCGCAAATCAAGGGAAATATTCTTGCGCTCAATGTATTGTTTTTCTCGCGCACGGTCAGAACCACCATTGAACAGATTCCAGGTGACCACCAGTTCGGCCACGTTATTGACGCGATCGCCGCTTACCCCCTGATAGTTGCTGGTGTTGTCAGTGCGAGCACGAAAATCAAGTTTTGGCGAGTAGGCAGCGCGACGCACATCGATATCGTATTGCGAGGCTTCGATATTCTCCACCGCAGCCAACAGCGCCGGATTCTTTTTAAGTAGAACTTCAATGGCCTCAGCCTGAGTGTTGGGATGCTTTTCACCCACCAAAGCCGGCGGGAAGATAATGTTGGGTGGCTGACTATTAACCAGACGCATGTAACGTGCCGTGACATCGTGCAGATTGGCGTTTTCAGTCGTCAGGTTAACCTCAGCCAGCGCCAGGCGGCTACCTGCCTGCTCAAGATCAACACGGCGACCAACGCCGGATTGAGTGCGGCGCAGCAATTGTTCGTAGGTGGCTTTGTGTTGAACGTAATTATCTTCGGCCAGGTTATTGAGAAAGCGGTAGCGGAGCACGTCGAGGTAAGCCTTTGAGGCCTCAAGTGCAACATTCTCGGAGGCATCGAGCAATTCGTAATAACGAACCAGGCGCGCCTTATCAAGCCTGCGCACTTCGTTGCGTGTGGCAAAACCGTCAAATATCATCTGATTCAAACTAAGGACGTAACCATTTCGGTTGTAGTCGTTTTTCTCATTCAAGGGCGGCTGCTCAAGACTTTCCTTGCCAGCACCCAAGCTTGCATCAATGCGCGGCAAGAACGCCCCGCGAGCTACGCCAATTTCCTCATCGGCAGCCTTGTAGTTGTGCCACTTTGAGAGCACTTCCGGGCTATTTAGAATCGCACTTTGAACAATCGTCTTAAGCGCAGCAAATTCAGCAGATTTCTCTGATCTCGCTACTTTTTCATTGGGCAAGCCCGCCAGACAAAGCGCAGGAAACGCCAGCGCTAGTGAAAGACTCACAATAGATTTAGTATTCATGCACCCTCAGGATTTTAAGATTTTGGCGATTCTATATTTGGGCTAGTCCTCGGAATGAGGAATATTCCTCACTCTTCACAATTCTTCACAGATCCCTTTGCCCAAATTTATAACTCGACATACCAAGCAATTTGCCAGCTTGCTGCTTCTTGTAGCAGGGTTGGGGTCGCTTTTTCCGGTATTCGGACTTGATTTCGAAAAAATGCAAAAGTCATTAATGACACATTTTGGGCCTGGGCCCGTAACGATCTTTCGCGAGTGGCAACAATTACTTAATGGTGGACGCAGCGGCTCAGACCCCGAAAAATTGCAGAAGGTAAATGATTTTTTTAATCAGCGCATCACTTTCAGCGACGACACCATCATTTGGGGGCAATCCGACTACTGGGCAACACCAATCGAGACGATGGGGCGTGGCAGTGCAGACTGTGAAGATTTTTCAATTGCAAAGTATTACTCGCTGCTCGACATGGGCGTACCGCTGACCAAATTACGACTGATCTACGTCAAGGCCAGCGTAAACGGCAGACAGCAAGCGCATATGGTGCTTGCTTACTACGCCAGCCCTTCAGCTGACCCGCTGGTACTCGACAATTTGATCAGCGAAATTCGCCCTGCATCGCGGCGCGCTGATCTTTCCCCTATTTTCAGTTTCAACAGCGCCGGCTTGTGGCAAGGCACCGGAAACCAGTCGAGCAAAAGCAATCTCTCGCGCTGGCAAGATCTGCTGCAACGTGCCCGTGCTGAAGGCTTTCAGTGAGGTAATTTCGCATGTCCCTTTTCCGACAACTTTGGCTCGCCGTCATTGCCGCAACGATCATCGCCTTCAGTGGCAGTCTGATCGTCAGCATGGTCACCGCACGACAGTATCTTGAGCAGCAACTCGCCATCAAGAACAATGACAATGCCACCTCACTGGCACTCTCGATGTCACAACTGGCCAAGGATCCGATCACGATTGAGCTTCAGGTCGCAGCCGTGTTTGATAGCGGCCAGTATGCTTTGGTACGCGTGATAGACCCGGAAGGCAAGGTAATTTCCGAACGTAACTCAGCGCCGGATGCCGGCAACGCACCCGGCTGGTTTATGCACTTGTTCCCCATTGAATCGCGTCTTGGACAGGCGCAGATTTCTACTGGCTGGACGCAATTTGGTACGGTTGAACTGGTCAGCCACAAACAATTTGCTTACCAGGAGCTGTGGAATGGTGGCATCAAACTGATTCTCTGGTTCCTTGGCGGTGGTTTTGCCATGGGCTTGTTCGGTATGAAAATACTTCAGCGTATCAAGCGGCCACTAGATGCGGTGGTCGATCAGGCGCAAGCAATCAGTGAACGGCGTTTTTTCACCATTCAAGAACCAAGCACTCTGGAACTCAAAAGCGTCGCCCGCGCAATGAATGCCATGGTCGGTCGACTGAAAGCCATTTTTGCCGAAGAGGCTGCGCGCCTCGAACAGGTACGCCGTGAAGCCACACAAGACAGCCTTACCGGCCTCGCCAATCGTGCTTTCTTCATGAATCAGCTCGACGCTGCACTCAACGATGATGACGCAACGCCATCGGGCACCCTGCTGATCCTGCGCCTGACTGATCTGGCCGGAATCAACAAACGCGCCGGACGCGAGGCTGCGGACGGGATTTTGCGTCGCATTGGGCGTACTTTGAGCGAAATCGCCAGCCAAATCCCTGGTGCAGCGCCCGCACGCTTGAATGGTGCCGATTTTGCGCTACTGCTGCCCGGCGTTAACGACCCAGGTGTCGCCGCTGAAAAATTACTGGATATGCTGCGCGATTTTGTTGCAGCGGATTTGATGGAGCCCACAAAAGTTGGACACATCTCCAGCGGCCATTACCTGCATGGCGAAAATGCAGGCCGCTTCCTTGCTCACCTTGACGCCACCCTCGCCGGGGCGGAAGGTCAGGGGGCATTGGCTTGGGCAAAGGCTGAAAGCAATCAGGACACCCATCTTTCATCCAACGCCGACTGGAGAAAACTTATCGAGGGCGCCATCGAAACCCAGCGTCTGCGCCTGATCGACTTCCCGGTATCCGGCAAGGGCGACCAACTGCTCCACCTCGAATGCCCCCTGCGCCTGCAAGCTACTGAAAATGGTGAATGGCTGACCGCCGGCAGTTTCATGCCCATGGCGGCACGTCTGGCGATGACGGCTGACCTCGACCTGTCAGCTGTACGCCTGGCTCTCGAGCGAATCGCCACGGGAACATCAGCTGTTGCGGTCAACCTCTCTGGCGAGTCAATATTTGATCCCCTCTTCCGTAACCAACTGCAATCGCTCGTTGCCAGCCGCAAAGAACTCGCGCCGCGCCTTTGGCTGGAAGTGGCCGAAATTGGTGCTTTCCGCCACTTTGAGGCTTTCCACGCCTTTTGCGACGCTTTGCGCCCGCTCGGTTGTCGCTTGGGTATAGAGCACTTTGGCCGACAATTCAGTGAAATCGGCCGCTTGCACGATATTGGGCTGGATTATTTAAAGGTGGATGGCAGCTTCATTCGCAACATTGATCACCATCCTGGCAATCAAGCCTTTCTCAAAGGTCTGTGCGCCATTGCCCACAATATCGGCCTGACCGTGATTGCCGAAGGCGTTCAAAGCAAGGAAGAACTCGCCACCCTGCCCGATTTGGGCTTCGACGGCGCCACCGGGCCAGCCGTACCAGGAAAGTAGATCATGGCAACTGAAATCGAACTCAAGCTTCAACTAGACCCAAAAACAGCCAAGGCACTTCAGAGCCATCCACTGCTGGCACAGATTCCCGGACAAAAATTAAAGCTCCTCAACACCTATTACGACACCCCGACGCTGGCCCTCCACGCGCAACGTGTTGCCATGCGCTTTCGCAAGAAAGGCTGGGCTTGGTTGCTGACCGTCAAGTCTGCCGAACCGGCCAGTGGTGGGCTGGCGATGCGCAGTGAATGGGAGTGTCCGGCTACGCCCGGCGTTTTTAACTTCAGCCACGTCGACAACCAAAATCTCAGGGCGCTTCTTGAAAAAGCCACCCCGGATCTTGCACCCGTGTTTACCACCGACTTCCGCCGTCAAACCTGGCAAATACCCTTAAATGAATCATTAATCGAGTTGGCTCTTGACCAAGGAAAAATCGAAAGCCAAGGCAAAAACATCCCAATTTGTGAAATCGAGCTCGAACTCATTCACGGCAATATCTCCGATATCTTCGCTCTGACCCGCCAACTGCAAAAAGCGTTTGACCTCCATCCGGCCATCGCCAGCAAAGCCGAACGTGGATACAAACTATTCACCGGCCAGGCACCTACCCCATTTCGCTCAAAGCCCAGCCCCTTGACGGTTGATCAGACGCCTGTCGAAGCATTCCGCAGCATCGCCCTAAGTTGCCTGGAGCACTTTCAGCGCAACGAACAAGGTCTGCGAGAAAGCAGCGACCCAGAATACATTCATCAAGCTCGCGTTGCCCTGCGCCGCCTGCGCTCGGCAATCAAGCTTTTCACTCCGGTATTACCTCAGGATTTCGTCACCGCTTACGGAGAAACCTGGCGTACATTAGCCAGCGCCTTGGGCGACGCCCGGAACTGGGATGTTTTTCTCGACGAGACCTTACCCCCTATCCGCGCAGCCTTCCCGAATCACAGCAACATCAAACACTTGCATCAGGAAGGGATCCGCCACGCCAGGCGCTCCAGAAAAGCCATCAAAAACCTCTTGGCTATGGCGGAATACCCCAAACTAATCACCGAATTTACGGCTGCAATTTTCGCCCTCAACGACATGCAGAACTTGCACCTAAACGAATTCGCCAAGAACCAAATCACCCGCCATGTGCGCAAGGCAAAAAAATTAGCTGAGCGACATGCCGAACTTGAAGCCGAAGAACGCCACAAAATGCGAATCTACTTCAAGCGATTGCGCTATTGCCTGGAGTTTTTTACCCCTCTGCTACCCAAAAGAAACCTCCGTCCCTACTTGGCAGCATTGAATCAACTTCAGAATGAACTAGGACACATCAATGACCTCATCACCGCCGAAACACTCATTGGCGAGGCCCTTGGAAAACATAAAAGTGACCTGGCAAATGGCTGGATTGCCGGAAGACACGCGCTACTGATCGCCGCACTCCCAGACACGCTGGAAACATGGCTCAAGCAAAAGGGGGCATGGTGACGTAGCCCCCTCGAAAATCCTGCCAACCAAACTCTCAAAAAAACAGGGGTACATTGGAGCTGAAAGGCTTCTTGATTCACCACTGCGGAACCGGCTGCAATGGCTGATTTTTATTTCCAACAGCGGGCATACACGGCTTTTTCCTACATGGTGGCTACACGAGGCCTAGAAAGCAAAAAGCCCAACTGGTTAAGTTGGGCTAAGCGCTTGATTCTTTGGTTGCGGGGGCAGGACGGTTATGAGACAGATGAAGTTATAATCCTTCAATAGGATTATAATTGTGCAAAACGTGCTTAATCGTTGCCAAGCAAGGGATTTCTCAGAGGGGTTGTTGTGGGGGCAACTACAATTAAGCCCACTCTTTGCAGCACAAGCCCGACAAATTGTCTTTATTGAACGCTCTCCCAGTCTTCAAAATCTGACCTTCGGGAAAGCCCAAGCGATACTTCGGTCCGATCAATATGAAAGACAACAAACGGGAGAGCAATCAGGAGCCAAGAGTACGATGCAATTGATGCCGAAATCGTAGAAATGGATGTTTGACTGCGTATTACCGTTAACAGCATGAGCCCAAACCTAGCCTGAACGTTGCACAAATTTTGACCTGAGCCACTACAGCGCTCCGTGGCCCATTTTTTCGATTTTGAGGCGATAGCCCCCCAACCCCACTGACGGGACGAAGCGAGGGAAGCGATTGAAGGGCGGGTTGGGTGGCAGCGTCTCGTCGGCCAGACGTGACGGG
>JAQTZQ010000260.1 GCA_028687645.1 Rhodocyclaceae bacterium | reverse complement strand
CGCGATCTTCCATCTCCGGCTCAATGCCGCGCACCAGCGAGCCTTTGACGGTGCCATCCACCGTAAACATGGCTTGCGATTGCACATAAGGCGCCGCTTCGCGAACCGCCGGATGCTGCTTGGCCTGTGCGGCAATCGACGACCAATCGCTCAACTCACCATTGATGCCGGAAATCTGGATGTGCGAAGCGACGCCCAAAATCCGTGTGCGCAACTCCTTCTGGAAGCCGTTCATCACCGACAGCACAACAATCAGCGCCGCCACGCCGAGGCCAATGCCGAGCATGGAAATCAATGAAATGAAGGAGATAAAGTGATTGCGCCGCTTGGCACGCGTGTAGCGCAGGCCGATCAGCAGTTCGTAGGGTAATGACATCTGTATTCCGGTGAAACAGCAAAACTGCTATGGTACACGCACCCGGAAAAAGCCGGCCCATCAACCTGTTCAGGAAATTGTCGCAATGATCGTCACCAACATCGAAACCGTCCCCGGCCAGACCATTGTCAAGCACCTCGGCCTGGTCAGCGGCAACACCGTGCGCTCCAAGCATGTCGGTCGCGACCTGATGGCCGGGCTGAAGAATATCTTTGGCGGTGAACTCACGGGCTACACTGAATTGCTCACCGAATCGCGTGAGGAAGCCGTGCAGCGGATGATCCAACAAGCCAAGTCGCTCGGCGCCAATGCCGTCGTCAACGTGCGTTTCTCGACCTCATCGGTCGCCGCCGGTGCTGCCGAGCTGTACGCCTACGGCACCGCCGTCGTCGTGGAATAAGCCATGTACGATCTGATATTTTTCCTGGTTCTGCTGCTGCTCGGCTACGTCTTCGGTCAACGCGCCGAAAAGCGCCATTTCCGTTCAATCATCGAACGTGAAAAGCAACTGCGCGACATCCTGGTCTTTTCCGAGCGACGCATTCCCGACGAGGACAAGCTTGACGGCACCCTGGTCTGCGGCAGCGTTGTCGTTTCGGTTGATTTCTTCAAGCGTTTCGTCGCCAACCTGCGCAATCTGGTTGGCGGTCGCGTCAGCGCCTACGAATCCCTGCTCGAACGCGCCCGCCGCGAGGCCATCCTGCGCATGAAGGAGGAAGCGCGGCGCAGCGGGGCAATTAGCGTCTGGAACACCCGCCTGGAGACATCGTCAATCTACAAGGGCGCGCAGCAGAGCATCGGCGCGGTCGAAGTCCTCGCCTACGGAACCGCCGTCAAACCGCGCTGAAAAATGGCCGAATACGAAAATCCGGTGATTCCGGAGGGCATCAATGTCAGCCCGACCCACCCACTCAAGGATTTCGCGCTACTCGTCGCTGGCATCAGCGCCCTGATCATCGTCACGGTGCTGGCCCTGTCGTTGCTCGCCGGCCAGCTTGCCCGCCACATCCCGTTCGCGCAGGAACGGGCCTTGTCGGCAAGCCTCGGCCGCTGGCTGCCGGAGCCGCCAGATTCAGCGGTCGACCAAAAGCGCCAGCAATATTTGCAAACCCTGACCGACCGTCTCGCCAGCGCGATGAAACTGCCGCCGGACATGCCGATAACCGTGCATTACTCGTCGAGCAAAACAGTCAATGCGATGGCAACACTGGGCGGCCACGTTGTCGTCTTCCAGGGCCTGATCGATACCCTGCCCAGCGAAAATGCGCTGGCCATGGTCCTGGCCCATGAAATCGCCCACGTCCGCCACCGCGACCCAGTCGTCGCCATGGGCCGCGGCTTCGCCGTCATGCTCGCCCTCTCCAGCCTCGCCGGCTTCGGCGATGGCGCGCTACAGCAATGGTTGGGCGGTGTCGGCATGCTGCCCATCCTCTCCTTCAGCCGCAGCCAGGAAGAAGCCGCCGACAGCAGCGCGCTGCAGGCAGTACTTGATCTCTACGGCCACGTCGGTGACGCTGCCGCCTTTTTCGAGGCGGTTGCTGAGCGCCAGTCGGCGGCACATAGTCCGACGATGTTCAATACCCATCCCGACGTCGAACAAAGGATTGCCCGCATTCGGGATTTCTCAGCCCGCCACGTGAAACCGGAACAGACGCCGGCTACGCCTCTGCCGGCATTCATGAAGGCTGCTTGAATGCCAACTCCCTCCCCTTCAAGGGGAGGGCCGGGGTGGGGATGGGTCAATGCTAGCCGTCGATGATAGACTCGCGCCTTCCCCTGCCTGTCGAACTCCCCGTGCATATCACCCTGCTTGTTCCCGAACTGATCTGGCCGGAGCCCAGCGACCAATTTACCTTGGGCAAACTCGCGGCACCCGGCTTTGAATGGCTGATCGCCCGCGCCCAACTCGACCGCCAGCCGCGTCTGCCGTTTGAAACTTCGCTCGGCCAATTATTTGGCTTGAACGACGCCCCGTTCGGTGCCCTGCGCCTGCTCGGCGAAGGCCATGCGCCGGCCCGTGAAGGCCATTGGCTATGTGCCGACCCGGTGCATCTGCGCTTTCATCAGGAGCGCATCATCCTCGCCGACGCCGGAGCCTTTGAATTGGATGACGCCGAAGCGCAGGCGCTCACAGCTTCCCTGAACCAGGAATTCGCCGACATCGGCCAGTTCCACGTTGCCAGCGCCAAACGCTGGTATATGCGGCTAAATGTTGCGGTCGACCACCCGGTAGAGCCGATTTCTTCAGTCGCCGGTCGCCGCGTTGACGGCGAACTGACCGGCAACGCCCTGCCCCTCACCCGCTGGCTGAATGAAGTCCAGATGTTCCTGCACGGCCATCCGGTCAATGAAAAACGCGAGTCGCAAGGCAAACCGGTGATCAACAGCTTGTGGCTGTGGGGTGGCGGCAAGCTGGACGAGGCGCAATGCGCCGCCGGCCATTCCGCAATCTTTTCCGACAACCCACTCGCCATCGGCATTGCCAGCGCCGCCGGTATTCCGCTGCATGCCAAGCCGGCCAATCTCGCCGCTCTGCTCGCCCAAGCCGAAGCTGGAGACAACCCGCTCTTCGTCTTCGATCAGTTGTTGTCCGACATCCTCTACGAAAACAGCGAAGGCTGGCGCGACGACTTTAACGCGTTGGAAAACGACTGGTTCCTGCCGCTAAAAAATGCGCTCGGAAAACAGGTTGACCGTATCACTTTGCTCGCCCCCACCGTTTATGGCGAACTACGCTACACCATCAACGCCGGCGAACGCTGGAAATTCTGGAAAAAAGGCAGCAGCGTTCAAGCCATCGCCCAGGCACTTGCCGGAAACACATCGAAATGACCCGTCTCACCACCCGCAGCAGCCCGCCGCGTACCGTCTGGCAACTTGAGCAACAAGGCATGCACCCCTTGCTCGCCCGCCTCTATGCCGCGCGCGGCGTTACCGATAAGTCCGAACTCGATTACGAACTCAAGTCGCTGATCCCGCCCACTGCGCTGACCAACGCCAGCGCCGCTGCGCAGCTACTGGCTGACGCCATCGAAGCCGACGCCAGCCTGCTGATCATCGGCGACTACGACTGCGACGGTGCCACCGCCACCGCCGTCGGCATGCGCGCCCTCAAGTCACTTGGTGCCAACGTCAATTTCCTGCTGCCCGACCGCTTCAAACTCGGCTACGGCCTCTCGCCGGAAATTGTCGACGTCGCCGCGCAGCAATCGCCCGACCTGATCATCACCGTCGACAACGGCATCGCCAGCCTTGAAGGCGTTGCCCGCGCCAATGAGCTCGGCATCGCCACGCTGATCACCGACCACCATTTGCCGGCAGCAACCCTGCCCGCCGCCGACTGCATCGTGAACCCCAACCAGCCGGGCTGCGACTTTCCCTCCAAATGCATCGCCGGCGTTGGCGTCATGTTCTACGTCATGCTCGCCCTGCGCGCCGAATTGCGTGAACGCGGCTTCTTTGCCGACCACCCCGAACCCAATTTTGCCGATCTGCTCGATCTCGTCGCCCTCGGCACCGTTGCCGACGTCGTCAAACTCGACCGCAACAACCGCATTCTCGTCAGCCAGGGCTTGAAACGCATGCGCGCCGGCCGCCTGCAAACCGGCATCGCCGCCCTCTTCAAAGCCGCCAGCCGCGACCCGAAAAAAGCCTCGGCTTTTGATCTCGGCTTTCTCATCGGCCCGCGCCTCAACGCCGCTGGGCGGCTAGCCGACATGCGCCTCGGCGTTGAATGCCTGCTCACCGACGACCCGGCACGCGCCCTGCAAATCGCCCAGGAACTCGACACGCTCAACCGCAC
>JAQTZQ010000259.1 GCA_028687645.1 Rhodocyclaceae bacterium | reverse complement strand
CTGTTGTCAGCGGTGTTGGCCATGAAACCGATTTCACCATCGCCGACTTTGCCGCCGACCTGCGCGCCCCAACTCCGACTGCCGCCGCCGAACTTCTCAGCCCCGACCGCGAAGCGCTACTCACCCGGCTGGCGCAACTGGATCGCCAAATGCGGCGCCAATCCAGCCGCACGCTCAATGAGCGTGGTCAAAAACTCGACTGGCTGGCCAGCCGCCTGACGCACCCCGCCCAGCGCCTCAAGCAACAGCGCGAAAGCCTGCGCCATCAAGGTTTTCGTCTGACCAACGCGGCCCGCTGGCAAATGTCCGCCCCCAGCATGAAACTAAATGGCTTATCTACCAGTCTTAGCCAGCTGAACCCACTGGCGGTACTCACGCGCGGCTACGCAATCGCCATCGGCCCCGATGGCAAGGCCGTTTGTGATGCCGCTACGCTGGCGGTCGGCAGCGAGCTTCGGCTCAGTTTTGCCCGAGGCAGTGCGCTCAGCACCGTCAATCAGGTTGTCGCCAGCCCGGAAGCTGACTAGAATTTTTGTTTGAATGATTTAACAACGGAGAAAACAATGGAACATCAACTGCCCCAACTGCCTTTTGCCAAAGACGCCCTCGCCCCGCACATGTCGGCCGAGACGTTTGATTACCACTACAGCAAACACCATCAGGCCTATGTCACCAACCTGAACAACCTGATCAAGGGCACCGAGTACGAAACCCTCGACCTCGAAGCCATCGTCAAGAAGGCCCCAGCTGGCGGCGTGTACAACAACGCCGCCCAGGTCTGGAACCACACCTTCTTCTGGAACTGCCTGACCCCGAACGGCGGCGGCGCTCCTAAAGGCGCTCTGGCTGCTGCCATCGATGCCAAATGGGGTTCGCTGGATGCCTTCAAAACCGCCTTCCAAACCTCCGCCGTCGGCAACTTCGGTTCCGGCTGGACCTGGCTGGTCAAGAAGGCCGACGGTTCCGTCGACATCGTCAACATGGGCGCCGCCGGCACCCCGCTGACCACCGGCGACAAGGCACTGCTCTGCGTCGACGTCTGGGAACACGCCTACTACATCGACTACCGCAACATGCGTCCGAAGTTCGTTGAAACCTATCTGGCTTCGCTGGTTAATTGGGCATTTGCTGAAGCCAATTTCGCCTGAGTTTTGAGCAAAATTTCAGGATGAAGGGCTCGTAACACGAGCTTTAATTGCTGAGAAACGAAAGGGAGCGGAGAGCTCCCTTTTTTATGTTTCTCAACCATCACCGGGAACTGATTGGCCCTTGTCGACATTCATCTGAGTGTGCTTCTTGGTCAGCAATGCCACGCAAAGCAGCCAATTCGTAATGAATTGCCTCGGGCTAAAAAGCCCACTTCCACATAAATTCGGACACGTCGCCTAATTTAAATAGGGCTTTGAGGGTGTTCTGTAAAATCTGCGCAGTTCTCAAGCCATACATCAGTCTCGTCAAGGAAAAGGGGTTCGTGCTGGCAGTCCGAGGTAATGCCCTGAGTTATTTGACCATCGTAGTGATCCGAAACCACCGATCAGTCGATGACCAATCCACCGACTATCAACGATTTCAGGCTGATTGCGGGGGTTGATCAGTAGAAGTCGCCCCATGAAGTCAAACCACTCTTTTGGACTGAGAAGCGTGGTTGAGTAAGCGTGAAATGACCGCCCACTCACATACACCACCATGTTTAGCATGATTGTCTTGGGTAAGTAACGGCTCATCCGGTCAAATACTTCACCATCAACCGTATCTTCAATTGAGAAATCAATCATGGGGATGTGAAAGTTTTTTCCCTTGATGCGCACATTCGAATGCATTGCCAATTCTTGATCAGGACGTAGCGATGCAATTTCACGATTGATTTGCTCCTCAGTCAGATCTGCACCTGAAAGACTCAGGAACTCGCGCTCATCGAACAGCGAGTCGGGAGTGTACACGTACTTGCTGAACGAAAAGTTAGCATCATCCCTTTTGAATAGTTGTTGGACGAAGCAGAAAGGGTGACTCTCTGTGATCATTTAATCCGAATCCCTTCCAGAATTTGGTAGGTTTCAAGCGCGAAATCGTCGGTCATCCCCGAAATAAAATCGACAATCAGGTGAGCACGACGCTGAAGTTCAGTACCCCGTTCTTCTGCAGTGTATTTTTCGCAATAGCTTTTTGGAAGTCGTCGATACAGGCGGATTTGGAAATCCAGCCCCTTTTTCTTGATGGCTTTTCCATCGTTCCTGACTAAATCGGCGAAATCCTCTTCCGGAAGTTTGATCAACTCGCCGAAATGGTTCAGCAAACCCTTAATCACGCTACGTCCAGCCAATTCAACCTTTTCGGCTGCATCATCGGAGTAAATTCGGTCTCTGGCAAACTGGTTGACCTTCCCCAGTAATACCCCAATTTCGCTGAGAGGATCAATCAAGTCAAAATCTTCACCGGCAAGAACAGCTTCAAGGCTCTTGGTAAATGTATTTGCTGCAGCAGTAACCGCTTGGTTAATTACCTTGGTCTTGAATGCAATGAAAGGCTTAAGCACCCCATGCGGGAAGCTGCTCGCGCCAAAAATTGTTTTCAGGTCATCGTCCGTGATGATCCTTTTTTCTAAGCCATCCTCAAGATCACTCATTGAATAGGCAATTTCATCGGCGGTGTCCATCAGTCGCATGAACGGGAATTTCTTACCCTTCTCCCACCCCAAATGATCACAGGCCAATTGGTAATTGGTGAAATCTGTTGAGAAAACACCAATTTTCTTGTCTTTCGGCTTCCGATCAACGTCCCACGGATATTTCACAGTGGAGAGAAGAAGCGTACAGGTTAGATTGAAACCGAAGTTATCTGCCCCACTCAGAAAAGACATGAGCCTGAACCCTTGGGGATTCCCATCGAAGGCGACTAAATCTGGAATCGGTGTTTGTTGTTGGAATTCAACGAACCATTCCTTGACTGCGGACTCGCCAAGATGACCAAAGGGAGGATTGCCAATATCGTGAAGCAAGCAGGCTGTCTCGATGGTATTCACAAAGGCAGCCAACTTGTCGTACTTGCCCGCATTGCTGCCAAAGTTCTCGATGATTTTCTGAGCTAGGTGTCGGCCAATCTGGGAAACCTCAATGGAGTGAGTGAGCCTGGTTCGGACGGCAGCATTAGGTTCAAGAGGAAACACTTGAGCCTTCTGTTGCAGACGACGAAACGCCCCTGAGTTGATGACACGCCCTTTGTCGCTCTCTGACGCGATTAGAAGACCACGATCCCCTTGGGTTGAACTCCGTAGACGCTTTTCATTAATGAGTGCCAACAGCGTTTCAAATTTTGCATCACTCATCAATCGCCTCCTTTTACATACTTCGATTTATGTTGCTCATTGCTCATCTGACTTTTACCAAGAGTTTCGGACTGGGGTAGTGGTTGCCCAAATGTTTCACGAGCACGGAAGTGAATTTACCCAGTGACACTGCAAGCTGTGGTTATGGGCTAACCTCTTTGCAAGCGCTAAACCACGATTATGCTTGCCACGCCAGTCCATGTCATTCAATTTTTCTGACAGAACCTGATCACTGCGACTAGGACTGACAGGCAGGATATTGAAAGTACACGAAGAACTTTATTTGAGATCACAGCGTTAGCCGCAATCTGCCACTCCTTCTGTTGTTAGATTCGCGGTCACATCGAGTTCCAGCGGCAGTTGATCGGCCAACACTGCCATTGGTGGCGAGAGGATTGAACGGCGGTTGCACATCGCATTGCCGACGAAAAGCGGGCACTCAATTCTTGGGCTGGGTGCTACCGCCCCCCCCCCAGGAGCAAGGGCGTCTCATCTCGGCAGCCGCCTTGAAGCCATAGTTAATCCTGCAAAGAAGCAACCCATCCATCAATAATTCATCAAATACGATGTTTTACAAACGAAAAACACACAACTGGTAGCTAGCGATTATTTGTATTGACAGAAAATAACTAATTACATATGCTCAGATACATGCCATTCGCCATCTAACAGCGCGCAGACTATTAGTTATCGTATATGCACACATGGAGTAGCAGATGGATATCGTCGAACTTGGCCAAGCGTTTCGCGCCGCCCGCATCGCACGTCGATTAACGCAACAGTATGCCGCGCGGCATGCGGGGGTTAGTGTTGCCACGATTTCCCGTCTCGAACGGGGTGACCTGCTTGAACTCGGCGTGGTAAAGC
>JAQTZQ010000078.1 GCA_028687645.1 Rhodocyclaceae bacterium | reverse complement strand
CATCCATCCTTTGGTAGGTTTGTCGAATCTTTCAAAAGCAAACCCCCGAAGGAGAACCTTCGGGGGTTTGCTTTTTGGTCCGTCGGTGCAGTCCTCTAAAATATCAACTCATTTTGAGAGGGGCTGGATCATTGATCGGCCTTTTTGCTGTGCAAGAAAAATGTCAGCTAATCACGATTTGCTTTGTTGATATAAGGTGCAATGGGTGCATCGAAAAGCCGCAAATGCTCGCTGACCCAGTTTGAAATTTTATGCTGAACATCAGCCACCCAACTTAGATGACCGCGCATGATGCTGTAATGCAAATCAGCCATTTCTTCAAGAATACGAAAATGCTCATTCTTGTGGATAGCCAACTCGTCCGCTGGAACCCCCACCCGAGCCATTAACGCCTCTTCTGACAAGAAATGTTGATGCAACTGGTGGCTGATGCGCGTCAGGCAATCAACCACTTTTTCGTCACTCAAATGGCGATCATGCAAAGCCTGCAAGGCGCACAGAGAGTCCTGCAGTGCGCTATGCTGCTCATCAATCAGAGGGTCATTGAGAATGAATTTTGAATTTTTTGTCATTTATTTTTCTTGATCATACGCCTGGAAAAAATTCTTTTAGCTGATACATATCAAATATTTCTTCATTTGTAGTTCAGTGAAAATCCCGGCTGCTAGTCTCCAGCTGCCCCAGCCAGGCTGAAAGATCGACCAGGCGCTTGGCCACCAGATGAATGACCTCGCCTTCCTTTTGCAATTGACCAAAAACCCCGAGCAGCGAGGCGCCAAGTAACTCACGGCGCTGCTTTTCGACCAGCTCGGGATGCACGACAACATTGGTCAATCCGCTTTCATCCTCCAGCGTGACAAAAACAACCCCGGTCGCCGTGCCGGGGCGCTGACGGCCAACGACAATCCCGGCGGCACGGATGGCCGCACAATGCACCGCTGTTTTCAAATCTGCCGCACAAACAAAGCGCCGCGCGGCTAACTGAGAGCGCAGCAATGCCAAAGGGTGACGGCGCAAAGTGAGACCCAGGCTGTGGTAATCCGCCACTAGGTTTTCAGCTTCACTAGGCGCGGGGAGCGGCGCTGAGACTTCAGGCAAGGTCAGGCCGTCAAAAAGATCGCCCTGCACCACCGCTGCCGTCGCCGCCCAGGCGGCTTGCCGGCGATTACCGGCGAGGCTGCTTAAAGCATCGGCGGCAGCCAGCAAATCCAGATCGCGACGTTGCAGGCAAGCACGGGCAGCCAGATCGGCGACATCAAAAAATGGCTGTTTTTGGCGGTTGACCGTAATACTTTCAGCCACCACGCGGGATAAACCGCTGATTTGATCCAAACCCAGGCGCACAGTGCCGTGCGCATCCATCCGGCTTTCCCAGTCGCTGGCCGTCACCTCCGGCGGGAGCACTTTGACGCCATGACGACGGGCATCCTGAATCAGTAGCGATGGCGAGTAAAAACCCATCGGCTGACTGTTGAGCAAACCACACAAAAACGCCGCCGGATGATGACATTTGAGCCAGGCCGAGGCGTAAACCAGCAGGGCAAAACTGGCGGCGTGGGATTCTGGAAAGCCGTATTCACCAAAGCCCTGAATCTGCAAAATAATGCGCTCGGCAAAGGCGGCTGGCAGATGATTCGCTGCCATGCCGGCACGCAGTTTTTGCTCGAAGGGTTCCAGCCCACCCTTGCGCTTCCAGGCCGCCATCGCCCGGCGCAACTGATCGGCCTCGCCGGGCGTGAAGTTGGCGGCGACAACGGCCAGTTGCATGACCTGTTCCTGAAAAATCGGCACGCCAAATGTCCGTGCTAAAACAGCATCAACGGCCGGAGAAATCGGCTCGACGGACTCCTTCTTCTGCCGCCGTTTGAGATAGGGATGCACCATATCACCCTGAATCGGCCCGGGGCGAACCAGCGCTACCTCAACCACCAGATCGTAAAACTGCCGTGGCCGCAAACGCGGCAGCATCGCCATCTGGGCGCGGGATTCAACCTGAAAGACGCCCATGCTGTCAGCGTGGCAAAGCATTTCATAAGTAGCCGGATCTTCGGCTGGAATTTGCTGCATTTTTAGCGGTTGACCGTATTGATCAGTGAGCAGATCGAGGGTTCGACGTATCGCCGAGAGCATGCCAAGCGCCAGAATGTCGACCTTGAGCAAACCCATCGCGTCGAGATCATCCTTGTCCCACTGAATGATGCTGCGTTCGTCCATTGCCGCATTTTCAACTGGCACCAGGCGCGATAGTGGCCCACGTGAAATGACAAAACCACCCGTATGCTGCGTCAAATGACGGGGAAAACCGCGCAGTGCTACGGCAATCGCCAGCCATTTTTCAACGCGCGGTGCTGTCGGGTCGAGCCCCAACTCGGCAAAGCGCGCCGGTAATTGCTCGCGTTTGTCCCACCAGGCCAGCGAGGCGGTCAGCGCGTTGATCTGAGCCAGGCCAAAGCCGAGCGCCCGCCCGGCATCGCGCAACGCACCCTTGGTGCGGTAGGTAATAACCGCCGCCGCCAGCGCCGCCCGCTCGCGCCCGTATTTGCGGTAAATGTACTGAATCACCTCCTCGCGCCGCTCGTGCTCGAAATCGACATCAATATCCGGCGGCTCGCCACGCTCCTTTGAAATGAAACGCTCAAAAAGCAATGAGGATCGGGCGGGATCAACCTCCGTCACGCCCAAGGCATAACAGACCGCCGAATTGGCCGCCGAACCGCGCCCCTGACACAGAATATTGCGGCTGCGCGCAAAGCAGACGATGTCGTAGACCGTCAAAAAATAGGCTTCGTAAGCCATCTCGCCAATCAAAATCAATTCATGCTCAATCCGCTGGCGCACGCTATCGGGAACACCATCAGGGTAGCGTTGCCGCAAGCCGCGCTCGACTTCATGACGCAGCCAGCTGCGCGGCGTTTCTCCCGGCGGGGCGATTTCCTCCGGGTATTCGTAACGCAACTCATCCAGCGAAAATTCACAACGCGCGGCGATCTTCAGGGTTTCGGCCAGGGTTTCCGGCGGGTAAATCCGTGACAGGCGCAAGCGCGAACGCAGATGCCGCTCGCCATTAGGGAACAGCGCATAGCCGGCTTCAAAAACCGTTGTTTTCAGGCGCAAGGCCGTCAATACATCCTGAATCGGGCGCCGCGCACGAACATGCATGTGTACGTCGCCACTGGCCGCCAGGGGCAAACCACTGGCCGTACTCAAGGCTTGCAGCCGCTCCAGTTTGTCTGCGTCATTGGCCTCAGCGTGCAGCTCTACCGCAATCCAGACGCGGCCAGAAAAACGCTGCGCCAGCCAATTCGCATCTTCGCGGGTGCAAGTCTCATCCGGCACCCACAACACCAGGCAATCCGGCAAGGCGCCACTCGGCGACAGCGCTTCGAGGTCGTTGCGCTGCAAAATGTAATCGCCCTTCCCGGCACGGCGCCGGGCGAGCGTAATCAGCGCCGACAGATTGCCGTAGCCGTGACGATTGCAGGCTAAAAAGACCAGTTTTAAGCCGTCGACCGTCAGCATTTCGCTGCCGACAATCAATTTCAACCCAACACGTTTTGCGGCCAGATGTGCACGCACCACGCCGGCCAGCGAACATTCGTCAGTCAGCGCGAGTGCTGAATAACCTTGAGCTGCCGCCCGTTCAACCAGTTCTTCAGGATGCGCCGCAGCGCGTAAAAAGCTGAAATTGGAGAGGCAATGCAGCTCGGCGTAATCAGGCAAAGAGGCCATGCAAATACCAGGCTTGCGCATCACGAAAAATCCATACCCACTGGCCCAAGGGGTTACGGGCAACAAAATAATCGCGCCGCACATCGCCGGTCGCCTGATTTTCGCCCTCGTCCCACCAGCCACTTTCGAGCCGCTCGGCACTCGACAAAAGACTCAGCCGACCATGCCATGAGGGGCGCCCCGCCACTTCAGCCAGGGCTTGCGGCGCTGGCAGCAACCAAAGTGGACGTGCACCCTTGATTGTTACGGTCGACGGCGAAAAAGCCGTCATTTTTTCATCAATCGCCTGCGAATGAGTCGCACATTCCGGCCGATAATCCGGGCGTTGCGCCAGAACTTGCACCGCATCCTGACCCAGCCTGGCGCGCAAACGCTCCAGACACAGCAAAGCCCCCTCGCCGGCTACTGCCTGATCAAACAAAGGCGCGCTTTCCCCTGGTTTGCCAAGCACTTCATCTGCGTGCAGGCTGAGCGCGGCAACCGGCGCACTGAGCTGCAAGCGCCCCAGATGCTCGCGCAGCAAGCGGGAAAAACGCAGTTCATCCGCTGTCGGCTCAGCGAAGCGCAGGGGCAAATCAGTGTGCGAACCGTCATCATGGGTCAGTTCCAAGGTGCAGGCGCGCACCAGTAATTGGCGTGCCTGCAACCAGCCGAGCAGCGCCGAAAATAATCGCTGTGCAGCAAAAGCCAATGCTTCGGCATGCTCGACACGCGCCGGCAACTCGATCTTCTGGAGAAATACCTCCGGGAAGATGAAGGCTCGTTGCGGGTGAGGCAACTCGCCCCAGGCACGAGCCAGATCATCCATCGGCGCGTTACCCAGACGGCGACGCAATCCAGCAGCCGGCAATTTGCGCAAATCACCCAGATTTTTCAATCCAAAGGCGCCAAGCCGCGCTAGCGTTTCATCTGGCCATCCTGCAACCTGACAAGGCAATGCCGTCAGCGCCACCTGTAAATCCGGTAATTTCTGATACACTACCCCGGCATTGGCACTGGCCAGCCAAAAAACACCCAAGGGGGTTGGACCTGCGGCCCAGGCAACCGTAAAAGACTGCTCGGCACAACCCGCTAATGCTTGCTCGACGATCTGCGCTGCACCGCCAAAAAGCCGCAGACAACCAGAAATTTCCAGCAGCAATGTCGCTGGCGGCAAAACACTGAGCGTTGGCGTAAAGCGCCCGGCCCAGCAAGCCAGCCCATGCAGCGCCATCACCTCTCGCGCTTCATCCCGTTCAAAAACAGCCAGCCCCGGCTGCAAACCAAGCGCTGTCGACAAACGCTGATCACGCTTGATGCCAGCCTCAGTCGCCAACGAATCACAGACCCAAACCCGCCCTCGGCTGACGACCGCGCTAGGCGACTGCCGCAGGGGCAGCGCTTCGAGTGGCAACAATGGAAAGTGAAGGGCCAGCCAGAGCACGCGGTAATCTCCCGGGGCGAGGAAGGGTCAAGTGAAGCGGCCGAGCCTCAGGACGACCCCGCCGTTTGAGAATACGCACCTGCAAATCTCTTTCACCGGCCGCCAGTGCAATGCGCAATGGCGCAGGCGAAGGCAGCGCGGCCATCGCCTGCGAACGCCACACACAAGCCAGGGTCGGCCGGCCTTCGACCGCGACCTGCAAACGCTTCAAGGCACGCGCATCGATACCCGTCGCCGGCCACGCCAACACCGCAGCAAACCCGCCACTGGCCAGCAACTGCTCGCAACACCAGGCGGCATCCTTGCCGGCACGAACCACCACCACGCGCTCCAGACTCACACCCGCCAGCGCCCAGGCTGGGGCATACGGCAGCCAGGGCGGCGCCACCAGCGCCAGCCAACCGCCTTCCAGCGATAAATTAGCCAGCGCCGGGAGTAGCAAATGCATTTCTCCCAAACCATTACGGTCAACCAGGATTTCGGTCAGATTTCCTCGTGGCCAGCCACCACCCGGCAACTCGGCATCCAGTTCAGCATGGCCGCTGGCGAGCGCCGTTTCAGGCAAGCTGGCGAGCGTATCACCACGCCAGACATCCCCTCTTGCCAGTACCTCCGCCAAAACCACCGGCAGAGTTACAGCACTCATGACAAAGTGCTGATAGCCCCGCGAATCAGGCCGACAGCAATCCCTTCAATGGCAAATTCAACCTCGGCAGGATTGACGATAATCGGTTCGTAATCCGGGTTTTCGGCGATCAGTTCGATCAGCCCATTGCGGCGCTTCAAGCGTTTGACCGTCACATCCTCGGCCACTCGCGCAATGACGATCTGCCCATCCCGCGCCTCGGTTGTTTTGTGGACGGCAATCAGATCGCCATCAAAAATACCGGCGTCAATCATCGACAAGCCACGCACCTTGAGCAAAAAATCAGCCCTTGGATTGAATAACTGGGCATCGAGGGCGTAGCGCCCCTGAACATTCTCCACCGCCAGAATCGGCGAACCGGCGGCAACCATGCCAATCAATGGTAAGCCTAGCTGTTCAACCAGACGGATACCACGCGCCGAGCCTGGCTCAAGCACAATGGCGCCTTTTTTGGCCAGCGCCTTGAGATGATCCTCCGCCGCATTGGGTGAAGCAAAGCCAAATGCGCTCGAAATTTCCATCCGCGTTGGTGGTGCACCCAGCACCTCCAGGGTGCTTTTGATGAAATCGAGAATTTCCTGCTGCCGTGGCGTGAGTTTCATGATTTGCTCCACCGAAAACAATGACTGTATTTTTATACAGCTATCTGTTTTTGGCAAGCAAATTATTAACTTCTATGCAGCTTCGCCTTCATCTCGTCGATCAACCCCTGCGAGGCATCTTCGACCATATCCAGCACCAGATCGAAGCCATGCCCAAGCCCGTAGTAGGGGTCGGGCACCTCATCGTCATCGTAATTCCTGGAATATTCCATGAACAGCTTGAGCTTTTTCTGCTGATCCGGCGTGGCCATTCTCTGCAGGTTATCGAGGTTCGTTTTATCCATCGCCAGGATCAGATCGAAGTAATCGAGATCCTGTCGCGCCACCTTGCGGGCACGTAATTGTGAAAGGTTGTAGCCACGCAGCGCCGCCGCACGCTGGGTTCTGCCATCAGGTGCTTCACCCACGTGATAGCCGTGAGTTCCCGCAGAATCTACTTCAACCTTATCTCCCAGCGCATTGTTTTTAATAAATAATCGCAAGACGCCCTCAGCCGTCGGCGAGCGACAAATATTTCCCATGCAAACTAAAAGCACACGGTAATTCATGATCTATTGTCTCCATCCCGGTCATGAGACCCCGCGCCGAAAATCAGTTCTTTCAGTCTGAACAGATCGTCGCGGGCCGCTGCCGCTTTTTCGAATTCCAGATTTTTTGCACTCTCAAGCATCAATTTTTCAAGACGCTTTATTTCCCTTGCTACTGACTTCTGATCCATCGCTTCATAAGCCGCCTGCTGCTGTGCGGCCTTGAGTTCTGTCTGCACAGACTCAGTGTCATACACCCCGTCGATAATATCCTTGATTCTTTTCGACACACCACGCGGGGTAATTCCGTTTTCAAGATTGAAGCTGATCTGCTTTTCACGCCGCCGCTCGGTTTCGGCAATGGCGCGCTGCATGGATTGAGTAATCTTATCAGCATAGAGGATCGCTGTGCCATGAATATGGCGCGCGGCGCGACCCATGGTCTGGATCAGTGAACGCTCCGAACGCAAAAAACCTTCTTTGTCGGCATCAAGAATGGCCACCAGAGAAACCTCCGGGATATCCAGCCCCTCGCGCAGCAAATTGATGCCGACAAGCACATCAAATTCCCCAAGGCGCAGGTCGCGGATGATTTCCACCCGCTCGACCGTATCAATATCGGAATGCAGGTAGCGCACCCTGATTTCATTGTCGGCGAGAAAATCGGTCAGATCTTCAGACATGCGCTTGGTCAGGGTAGTCACCAACACCCGCTCGCCGGCATCAACCCGCAGTTTGATTTCTGTCAGCAAATCATCCACTTGTGTCGAGGCAGGACGCACAATCACCAGAGGATCAACCAAGCCGGTTGGCCGCACCAGTTGCTCGACCACCTGCCCGGTATGGGTATTTTCGTAATCTGCTGGCGTGGCAGAAACAAAAACGGTTTGCCGCATCAGTGTTTCAAACTCATTGAATTGCAGCGGCCGGTTATCGAGTGCCGAAGGCAGGCGGAAGCCGTAATCGACCAGATTCTCCTTGCGCGAACGGTCGCCCTTGAACATGCCACCAACCTGACCGATGGTGACATGCGACTCGTCGATGAACATCAATGCATCGGACGACAAATAATCAATCAGCGTCGGCGGCGACTCGCCCGGCTTACGTCCGGAAAAATGCCGGGAATAGTTTTCAATGCCTTTGCAAAAACCGATCTGATCCAGCAGTTCTAGATCAAAACGTGTCCGCTGCTCAATCCGCTGAGCTTCAACCAATTTATTGTTTTTGTTAAAAAAATCGATGCGTTCACGCAATTCAGACTTGATCGCCTCAATAGCCCGCACGACGGTATCGCGCGGCGTCACATAGTGCGATGCGGGGAACACCGTGAAGCGCAGGGCTTTGTGCAGCAAATGGCCGGTCAGCGGATCAAAAAATTGCAAGGCTTCGATTTCGTCGTCAAACAGCGAGACCCGAATCGCGTGCTCAGCATGTTCCGCCGGGAAAATATCAATCACATCGCCCCGCACGCGGAAGGTGCCACGATGGAAATCCATATCGTTGCGCTCGTACTGCATCTCGGTCAGGCGCTTGACGATGGCGCGCTGATCAAGGCGATCACCGACGCGCATGGTCAAAATCATGTTGTGATATTCGTCGCGGTCACCGATGCCGTAGATGCAGGAAACCGTCGCCACAATCACCACATCACGCCGCTCGATCAGGCTTTTGGTCGCCGAAAGGCGCATCTGCTCGATATGATCGTTGATCGAACTGTCCTTTTCGATGAACAAGTCACGCGACGGCACATAGGCCTCGGGCTGGTAATAGTCGTAATAGGAGACGAAATACTCGACCGCATTTTCCGGAAAAAACTCCCGGAATTCTGAATACAACTGCGCCGCCAACGTCTTGTTTGGCGCCAGAATCAATGCCGGACGGCCAGTACGGGCAATCACATTGGCCATGGTGTAGGTTTTGCCCGAGCCAGTGACGCCAAGCAGCGTTTGGAAGGACAAGCCGTCATCAACGCCTTCGACCAATAATCGAATTGCCTCAGGCTGATCACCCGCCGGCAAAAATGGTTGGTGCAGCCGGTAAGGGCTACCTTCAAAACAGACGACGGGGGCGCTAGATGCGGTTTCTATCATGCTAAAATTCTTCGGTTTTTTCGTGCAGCAAGGTCGCTGCACGAACATTGTGCCTATTATTTCATGGAGTCTTTATGTCCTCTTCGATCTTTGCTGCGGTAGAGCTAGCCCCGCGTGATCCGATCCTCGGTCTCAATGAATCTTTCAACGCCGACACCCGCAGCACCAAGGTCAATCTCGGCGTTGGCGTTTATTTTGACGACAACGGCAAGATTCCTCTTCTGGCCGCCGTCAAAGCCGCTGAAGATGCCCGCGTCAAAGCCGCCCTGCCCCGTGGCTACCAGCCTATCGAAGGCGCCCCGGCCTACAACCAGGCCGTACAAAACCTGTTGCTGGGTAAAGACTCCGCGCTCATCGCAAATGGTCAAGTCATCACCGCCCAAGCCCTCGGCGGCACCGGCGCACTGAAAATTGGTGCTGATTACCTGAAACGCCTGAACCCGAACGCCAAGGTTTACATCAGCGATCCTTCCTGGGAAAACCACCGCGCACTATTCGAGTCCGCTGGCTTCGTCGTTGAAAACTATCCGTACTACGATGCAGCCACCCGTGGCGTGAACTTTGACGGCATGAAAGCCTGCTTGAACAGCCTGGATGCCGGTTCGATCATCATCCTGCACGCCTGCTGCCACAACCCGACCGGCGCGGATCTTTCCGACGCCCAATGGCAGGAAGTCGTTGAACTGTGCCGTGCACGCAACCTGGTTCCCTTCCTTGACATGGCCTATCAGGGTTTTGCCGATGGTATCGAGCCCGATGCCGTCGCCGTTCGCGCTTTCTCAGCCTCAGGCCTTCAATTCTTCGTCTCCAGCTCCTTCTCCAAGAGCTTCTCGCTCTACGGAGAGCGCGTTGGTGCGCTGTCGATCATCACCGCCGGCAAAGACGAATCTGCTCGCGTCATGTCGCAACTCAAGCGCGTCATTCGCACCAACTACTCCAACCCGCCGATTCATGGTGGCGCGCTGGTTTCTGCGGTGCTGTCCTCGCCTGAATTACGTCAAATGTGGGAAAGCGAACTGGCCGGCATGCGTGATCGTATCCGTGCCATGCGTACCAGCCTGGTTGAATCCATCAAGGCACAGGGCGTGGCTCAGGACTTCTCTTTTGTCATCCAGCAACGCGGCATGTTCTCCTACACCGGGCTGACAGCGGCTCAAGTTGAGCGCATGAAGGAAGAATTTGGCATCTATGCCGTGTCGACCGGACGTATTTGCCTGGCCGCACTGAATACGAAAAATGTTGATTACGTTGCAAAAGCTATCGCCACCGTAATCAAGCCCTGAGCTTAATCAGGCTTCCAAAAAAACGAGGCTGAGGCCTCGTTTTTTACGTCCTGATTTCTTAGCGTCCAGCCATTGATGAAAGATCAGGGATGACGCCGCTCACCCTCACCGGCAAGCGCTGGGTTGATACTGACGTTTGCATCGTCACAGTCATGGCTGCATCCACCCGCTGATCCACTACCGAAAACTGCCCGTTGGCAAGCATCATGCCGGCATCCAGTTGGGCAACACGACCTGTAACCTTACCTTCAGTGACATTCAAGGTTCCGGTCAACCGCTCAAACTTGGTCACCCCGCCGCGTACCGCATAACCCGCACCCCGCCGCATGGCCTCTCCCAGATCCACGCCATGCACCGCGCCGTTGATCACAGTTATATCCATACCGCCATCCGCCGCACGCCACATTGCCGACGAATTCACGCCACTACCACGCAAGCGAAGCACGCCTGATACTTCCCCTTCCATAGCCAGTTTCGGCACAAAAGCCGTACCGATTCTTCTCGCATCCAACCGCGCCAAACTGGCATCACCAGCCATCGTCAGTCCACTACTCCAATCAAGAAGCCAACTTCCCTTGACAATACCGCCCAGCAAAGTCGTATCAAAACTCTGAATAACGAGCTTCCCTGGCTGCAAAAGACCTTTGGCCTGTAACGAGTCAAAAGAGATCAAGGCATTCGGGAATGGCTTCCAGCCAAAACCCTCAATATTTAGTAACAGGCCGGAAGGTGCCGGCACCGCAGAGAGGCGAATGTTACGGTCAACCGTCTGAAACTCGATTTTTTTTGCAATGCCACCACTGCCATTGCTAATTTCACCCTGCAACCCGTCAAGCACTACATCCCCTGCGCTCACCGAAAGCCGGTCAATGACAAATCGCTTAACCACGATTTGAGTGTCCGTCCGAGCAACCACGCCCAAACCAGGAAGCTTGAGCAAATGATCCAGCTCAAACGAAGCGCCTGAGACATTCACCCGCTCGATCTCATATGAACCTGAGCCCATGAACGACAAGGGCGACAGCGAGACACTTTCAAGGGTCGCACCCTTCTCACCTATTTTTATATGGGAGAGGATGACCATCGGCTTCGGCAAAAGCTTCAGCTCAACGGAGCCAACCAAAACCGGTGTTTGTAAATATCGAGAGGCAGCGGCCTCGATTCGAGGACGCAAATTATCATAGGGATAAAAAAGGAGACCAAAAAAACCGAGCAGTAGAATGCCAAAACTGGCCATTAATAGCAGACGCGCCCATGGCAGCGGTTTTCGCTCTGTCGCATACGTTCTTTTCTCGACAAAGATCGGAGAATCTTTTTTCCCCTCCCGCTTGTAAGCATCACCGCCAGGATGCTTTTGGCTCCGCGTCGTTTTCCCAAACGTCGAAAAACTACTAGCCATCGCTCGCGAATAGCCTTGGTCAGCAGATACGCCATCAGCCGGCCCAAACGTGGAAAATTCAGAGAGTGGTGCCACAGGCTGGGCGCGCGCCTTGCGAACCCCCTCCTCCCAAACAGAGACCCCTTCCATCGTTGGTGCTATATACCCTTCAGCCTCAAGCTCACGCAGCGCCGATTCGACCAATTGGCGATTGCCAATCTTCGCACTCAATTCAGAAACCGTAAGCTTGCCATCAACCTGCACCAGTATCATGCGCAAATTGCGTTTGACCACGCGCGTACTCTGGCGAATTGCTTCATCGCCGATGGGTGTCTTTACATAAACGAGATTAGTATCCATCACAACAATTATTCTAGCAAAATAATGCCAAATTCGCTTGACAGAGTGGAGATCCGCGCCTAGAATACTGCCTTCGATTCCTCGATAGCTCAGTCGGTAGAGCGCCGGACTGTTAATCCGTAGGTCCCTGGTTCGAGCCCAGGTCGGGGAGCCAAAAGAAACAAGCACTTAGCCAATCTTTCGAGGTTGGCTTTTTGTTTTCCGGGGTTATCTGCTGCATTTTTGCTGCACTACCGCGCGATACACGCTGCGGCATCGCTATACTCAAATTTCGGGAGTATCAGTGATGGCAAGCATCAGCAAGCGTGGCGACTATCAATTTCAGGTCACCATCCGTCGTAAGGGCTATCCCAGCCAAACCAAAACCTTCGAAACACGCGCCGAGGCTCAGATGTGGGCCCGCGAAACCGAGTCCAAAATGGACCAGGGTTACTTTCGCGATCTCCGCGAGGTTGAGCAAACCACCCTCGCCCAAGCCCTAGAGCGCTATCTTAAAAGTATCACGACGACCAAGAAAGGTTACGTCGCCGAGCGAAACCGTATCCGACAGTTGCAGCGCCACCCTATTGCGCTGCGAAGCCTCGCCAGTTTGCGCTCAAAAGACTTTGCAGAGTACCGGGATGAGCGACTGCTTGAAGTATCGAACAATTCGGTCCGACTTGAACTGGCGCTCCTATCGCACTTATTCACGATTGCGATTAAGGAGTGGTCGATGCCACTTGAGCATGCCCTCAAAAATATCCGGAAGCCTAAACCCGGTAAAGGCCGCGACCGCCGCTTTGTCGGTGATGAAGAAAAGCGACTGCGCGAAGCCATCAATCGCCCGGAAGCACGTGGCGCCAAACATTGGCTCACAGCCTGTATAGACCTTGCCATTGAAACCGGGATGCGCGCCGGTGAAATTCTTAGTATTGACTGGCTCCAAGTCAATCTTGAGACAGGTGTTATTCGCCTTTCAGAAACAAAGAACGGTTCAGCCCGTTCGGTTCCCCTGACTGACAAAGCCGTCGCCATCTTGCGAAATCTTCCCCGCCACATCACTGGACGTGTCATTGCGAATTTTTATGACACCTCCGGGCTAGATCGCGCGCTCAAGCGGGTCTGTATCGCGGCAGGAATAGAAGACTTTCACTTTCACGACCTGCGCCACGAAGCGGCAACCCGACTTGCGCCACATATGCCGGTGCAAACCCTCGCCAAAGTCATGGGTTGGAAAACCCTCCAGATGGCCATGCGTTACTACAACCCGTCCGACGACGAATTGGTCTCGACCATCCGCCGCGCCGTTGCCGCTTGATACCTAGGGAAATAATCCTATGAAAACCATCTCAGACTTGAAGCTTGACGACTGCGTTACGGTAACTTCCATGGCAACAACTTCCGATATTCGCGCAGGTATCACGCAATCAATTGCGCCGGGGGTACCGATCCGAGAAGCGTTGGCCGAAATCGCAACCATGTTGCGCACCGCGGTTGTCGTTGGCGAAGCATGCACAGATACGGCCGCTTACGCCGCCGGACTTCAAAACACCCTGCTGTTAGCGAATACAGCGCGCCTGATCGCGGAGGCGTGCATTAATGGCATTGAGGCAGCTGAAGCGTCAAGTAACTAAACAGCTATCGATGCACTTGCCGGCATGTTTTAAACGTAACACAAGAGGACATGCCGGCAGGGCATCACGACCAAGCCCAAAAACTATTTTCCCGCGAATACCAAGCGGAGCCTGGATACGCGCCTATACTATTTGCGGTCGACGTGGCCGCTTTACTGAAAGCGCCCAGAATGTCACCATTAATCACTGTTGATGGACTTAGTAAGATCACCGGTCTAGCGGTTCAGACGATTTACAACCGCCACTGCATTGGCGGTGATTTACCCCCCATGATAAAACTGGGCAAGCTGATACGGTTTCGCGAAGCTGACATCGAAGCTTGGATCAACGCCAAAGTGGACTGCCAGCATCAAGCCCCGGAAAAGCCACACATTGTTAAGCGGATCGGACGCCCGACCAAGGCAGAACAAATTGCCCGTCGTCAGATGCATTAACGGCGACCGAAAAGTACTCAGCGAAAGATATGCACAGTACTCTCATGCAGCGTGTGGGCTTGATTTTCAGTCTGCCACTCTCTCTGAGGGCGCGCGCAACTCAATCGCAAGTGAAACGCCAAGCGCGTCGGCGACCCTTTGCAGAATGGCAATCGACGGATTGGCGACACAGCGCTCAAGTTGGGAGACGTACGTCCGGTCGACATCAGCAACAAGTGCCAGCGCTTCCTGCGAAAGGCCCTTGTCTTTGCGTAAGCGGCGCACGTCTTCTGCAAGCTTGATCAGCAAAGGGTCGATGTGGCCAGCGTTAAGTTTTTTCATACGCACATGATCGCTGGCATCTCGACATACAATCCACGGAATATAATCATCATTTCTGATTTCTGTGAGGTTTGACCATGTTTTACACAACGCCAGCTGCTGAAATTCAAATGCCCATTGCTTCAATGCCCAATGGAGAGCGCGCCTGGAGCACGATAGAGCTTGGCTTAAATATCCCACTATTCCTTGTGCGTTTTCTCAACAAAGAACATCAGCACACTCGTCACTTGCTTCTGTCAGACCCGCATGACTTGTTACCGATGGCCCTGGCAATGAAAATTTCAAATCAAGAATTACTGGCGATCGGCTTGCTCAGCCCGGATTACATCAATGGCTCCGAGAACTATCAGCTAACTTGGCTCACTTCAATCTGGCGTGACCTAGGCGATAAGCGGGTATTCAAATACCGTTGTCAGAATGGCGGCATCATCATGAACGACACCTTCGCACTGGAAGCGCTTGCCCCGTCTAGCCGCGACTTTAAATGCATTGTGGCGCTGTCCGCTGTAGTTCAGTGATGGTAGCGATATGCACCACCTTTGCAAAAAAAATTCTCAAAAGAGAATAACTGACGCTATACCTCCCAACTGCGACGCTTTATCAACCCCTGGGTTGACTCCAGCGGCGCGGGACTTTGCAGCATTACTAGCCAAGATCGCATATCGGCAAATCATGACTGCACAACTCAAAGCCCCCATTGGGAAGTAAAGCATGACAAATCAACTCGCAATCTACTCACGCTATTCAAGCGATCAGCAGCGAAAAACTTCAATCGAAGACCAGGTACGTCGCTGTACCGAATTTGCCGTGCAACTCGGTCTAGATACCAGCAATATCGTCGTATACAGTGATGAGGCGCTTTCTGGTCAGAAAAAACATGCCGCAAAGCGGACCGGATATAGAGACCTGCTCAAGGCGATTGATGCCAACGAAGTTTCAGTCGTTATTGCGGACGAGCTTTCACGCCTGACCCGTGACACCGTCGAAAACGCTCAGTTGATGGAGCGTCTCGAAAACAACGGACGCCTGCGTCTCATCACAACCAACGGGATTGACACTAACAACGACGGCTGGCAACTGTTGTTCGGCATCACTGGCGCCACAGCCCGCCACGAAGTTCGCTCAACACAGCACCGGGTTGTCCGCGGCATGATTGGCCAACTCGAACGGGGGTTCATGATTGCCACCCCTGCTTTCGGCTACCAACTGAAACGTGAGCTCGATGGCGCTGATAATCGCGTTGGCTCACACTGGATCATTGATGAAACCAAAGCCGGGGTAGTTCGTGAAATTTTTGAGCGTCGTGCCAAGGGGCAGTCGATGCACCAGATCGCGCGTTGGCTAAATGAATCCGGTGTGGCATGCAGCCGTAGTGGCCGCGATGGTTCACCGGCGGTCTGGCGCCCGGCACGCGTGAAAAATATTCTTCAGAACCCCATCTACCGCGGTGTATTTGTTTGGCACGGGTCATCTACCGTACATTACAAAGCCAAGAAAAAAGGGGTGTCACTTGAACAGAAAGAGTTTGCACGCCCAAGCTTACGCCTAGTATCGGATGAGATCTGGTTCCGCTGTTCGAGCAAATCAATCAGTCGCACCGGCTATGGTGGGGGCAAGCATGCCTTTTCAGGACTAATTACCTGCGGATGCTGCGGTGGGACTCTGGTACTGAGTGCTCAAACAAAGCGCACACGTTCAGTTTACTGTGCCAGTTGCACCGTCGCTAAATCAACGCAAGGACAGCAAGACCGTCAAACCGACACCGTTGCCATCGAAGGTATCGAGGCATTGCTCAAGCAGGCATTGAAAGCCTTCCTAACACCGGCCTTCATTGCTGAATTTCAGCATTCGTTAATGACACGACTTGAGGGTGATCAAACACCGGTGATTCGCCAGAAGGAAACCGATATTTCTGCTGCCAAGCGTGCGCTGGTGCGACTGTCCAAAATGTTGGTGGCGAATGATGATGACTTGCTTGAGGTGCGCTATAACGAAACACGTGCGCAGCTTTCCAAACTTGAGGCCGAGCTTGAAAAGCTGGTTCTTGAGTCTGAGAAGATTGACGCTGCCAGCATTCAGCAACTGCTGAATGTCGACCCATCGAATCTGATTGATGGCTTGTTTGCCGAAGGCATTCCACCAGAGGAACTACGGACCCACTTGGTTCGTTTATTTCCGTCCATCGTCTTTGAGGGTAAGCAAAGCCACTTCCGGTCAGTATTCCGGGTTCGGTTTGATGTAGCCGCCGCACTCAGCTTTGCGGGTGACCTGGCAAGCTCAGAATCCTGGGCACTGGAACAGCGCTTTGAAGTCCGTTATGTTCCGACCCACCGTCGCCCTGAGTCGAAAGGCCACTGGACAGTCACGCTGCTGGCTGAAGGCGATAAACAAGACGATGACGTCGCAAATGAGGATGTTTTGTTGCCACCCGTGTTACCGGGGCAGATGAAATTTGGTGAACAGGCTCCCATTTTCGCTTAGCAATCACTAGAAACCATCGATAAAATAAATTTTTCAATCTTAAGCGATTGATTTTATGGAGACTTATAAACACCATTTTTGTACTATTCTGTTCCCAAAAAAGGACAAAATGGGAGTCTGTGCATGTGGATGCTCAAGAAGTAAAGTATCGCGTTCACTCAAGCTTGAGCTAATGCTTGCTCCTTCCCGAAGGTGGAAGCGCACTTCTAAGAGGCTCATCCATCAGATACGCATCAAAAGAAAGTTTAAATGTTGCCTGAAGTGCTTCTGAGAGAACGACACGCTTTGCCTTCGCCAACAGCGTCCGGAATTTTTTGTTCAGGGATTGGCCGCAGTGATGGTTTGCCAGGGCATGAAGGATGGCATTGACTGAGCTCCTCGCTTTCGGTATACCCTTCTCCCAGCAAGCGGGTCGCGATACCCATGACATCGGCCGGCATGCCGAGAGACTCGATTTCCTTTAAAGACTTTGGCAATGAAGCCAAAATGAACGAACCCTCCTGCTTGTTGAGTTTTTTGATCATCTCTGCCAAGGGCGTTAAATTGGCGACCGGGAGAGTTTCCCCTCCCGAGGTGTTTCTACAACAGGATCTCGCGTTCGGTGTTGCCTCGCGGATCTTGTGCCGGGCGCCAGTAGCGCACGACTGCATCTTGTATCAGTAGTGCCTGAAGCTTTCTTGCCAGCACCACCCCTTCTTCGTGAAACCTTGCCCAGAAGAAGCGCTGGGGTTTGCTGATGTCCCAGAACTTCTCCAGTGAGTCCAGCCAGTAGTGAAACCGTCTGAGCATCAACTGCACTTCCTTGTTCTCCGGAAAGGCAACTTCCAGTGTCGTCTCCTTCCCGTCCTCCCACAGCCAGCTGCCTTTCATGTCCGGGCAGATGACTACTTCCCGCTTGGGATCATTGGCAGCTTCGTCAATCCAGACAAAGGCTCTGGGCTGATTCTTGCCACCGATGATTCTTGCCGTGGTGATTTGAGTACCCGAGCGGACTTGCACGGGCTTGACAGGGGCAGCTGCGTCCTTGGGTTGTTCCCAGCCTTGGCCCAGACCGACGCGACGAACGACCATTTTCTCTTGTTGCATAACAATCTCCTGAAGGTAAAAAGAGCATTCCACGACCCGCCAAATTGCAGACGCAACTTGGGTGCACGTAGAATCCGAATAGCTCTTTGATTAATTCTACTTTGTCAGATTGATTTTCAATTTTCTGCTGCCGTCATGCTGTATAATGCAACCCGTTGTTTATGTTGATATATACATGGAGTTGATTATTACGATGTCAACTCAAATACCCGAATAG
>JAQTZQ010000077.1 GCA_028687645.1 Rhodocyclaceae bacterium | reverse complement strand
TCAGGTCGTAGCCGGTGTGGATCGGTTTCAGGTTGCAGGCGTCGCCCTGGATGAACTCGACCTTGTGGCTGACTGAGGCGAGCCCGAGGTCGGCGAGGCGCCGTTCGCGGTAGGAGACGAGTTCGCCCTCGTCGGTCAGCGTGTAGCGCAGCGTTCCCTGTTCGGCAAACTGGCTGCCGAGGCCGATGAAGCGGGCCGAGAAATCGAGGCCTGTGACCTGGTCGAAATGGTGGGCTAGCTCGAAGGTGGCGCGGCCGGTGGCGCAGCCGAGGTCGAGTGCGCTGCGGGCAGGGCGCCCGGCCATCGCGGCAATCGCCAGTTCGGCCAAGGCGCGCGGGAAGTTGGGAACGCCAAAATATTCGTCGCCGTAATGGAATTCAGCGTATTCGGAGAGCAGGCGGTCGGTTTCGTAATTGGAGGCGGCTTGCGCGGCGAGCGGCTGGCCGACGACGTAGCGGAAGCCGGCGTGCTGGAAGAAGTGGCGGCGGAAGGCGTAGCGGGCGGCATGCCGGGCTTCGTTGCCGCAGGAAATCCACGAGCCGCCTTTGAACAGGTTGTGGCGTTGGTCGAAAGTCGGCGTCGTAAAGTCGTCGTAAATGGGGTGCACCACAAAGCCAGCGAAGGGGTAGATCGGCGTTTCGGTCCATTGCCAGACGTTGCCGACGACGTCGAACAGTGGGCCGTGCGCGAAGGTGTTGACCGGGCAGGAGGAAGCCCAGTGGTCGAGGTGGATGTTGGCGGCCGCTGGTTGATCATCGGCGATTTCATCGAGGCCGGCGACGGCAAGCAGGCGAAACCATTCGTCTTCGCTCGGCAGCCGGATGCCTTCGCCGGTGCTGCGTGCTTTCCAGGCGCAAAAGGCTTTGGCTTCGTGGTAGTTGGTTTCCACCGGCCAATCCCAAGGTATGTCGACAACTTCAGTCATTAGCCGCAGCCGCCAGTTTGTCCCGTCAGTCAGCCAAAAGGTTGGGTGGCTGGCCTTGGCGTAGGTTTTCCAAGCGAGGCCTTCGGCTTGCCACAAGCTGTCGTCGTCATAACCGCCGGTTTCGACAAAGTTCAGGAATTCACCATTGGAAACCAGATGGCGGCTGGCCTGGAAGGCGGGAATGGCCGATTGATGCTGGCCGTATTCGTTGTCCCAGCCGTAGTGGGCGTCTGAAAGCGGCTTGCCGAGGCGGACTTCGCCGGCCGGGATGTCCACCAGTGCGTTTTCCGGTGCTGCGCCGCTGAGTCGGCAGGGCGCCCAAGCCGGGTGCGGCTTGACGTACTCGAGTTGGTGCTGGCGAATCAGTACGGACGAGGTTTCGAGGTGGATGCGCTCGTGTTCGATGCCCATCACGATTGCCCACCACGGGTTGTTCCAGTCGATCGGCAGGGCCAGTGATTTTGTGCGAATTATCCGGTCGACCGCAGCACGCACCTGATCGCGATAGGCTTTGACCTCGGCCACCGTCGGCCAGTCGTAGTTGGCGTCGTTGAGGTCGTCCCAGCTCATTTCATCAACGCCGATGGCGAACATCGACTCAAAACGCGGGTTGATGCGTTCCGTCACCAGCCCGACCAGCAGCAGCTTGTTGATGAAGAAGGTGGCGGTGTGGCCGAGGTAGAAAATCAGCGGGTGGCGCAGCGCGATGGGCTTTTTGAAATACGCCTCATCGCAAGCCAGAACGTCGAAGAGCTGTTCGTAGCGATCGAAAGTCTGGTGAAAATGCGCCAGGATGCGGGCGCGGCTGGCCTCGGCATCGTTACCATCAAGGGCGGGGGTTCTGGAAAAAAGGGACAAGGAGATATTCTCGCTGTAGATGAGCGGCACCGTTTTTTGAGTCAACGGTCAAATTTGCATCTGGCTCGCTTGGAAAGTGGCTCGCTCGATTAGTTGCAAATGAACCGACATTTCAACGACTAACAAGGTAGCGCAGCAGTTTACCGGGTCACGGTGTCGAGCTTGTTACGGTCAACGGCAAAATCTGCCCATTTTTTTAGCGCACATCAGGCAAATGTGTTGATCACTTGCCCCGGACGGGGGGCCGCATTCAACTCGTCCAGACTGTTGCGCTCCTGCGCTTGATAAGCGGAAAGCGATGCGCTGATAGTACTGGTTTGATTGTTTTCCGGGAATGCGCTGGCGGAAATCTCGGCAACGGGTGCCGGTGCCTGAATAGTTTGCAGCTCGCTGAGCGGACTCGCCGCCTCGCTGGCCAGGCGTTCAAAAGCCTGCGGGCTGATGCTTACAGCGTCGTTACGTTGCTCAAGTTGCTGGCTTTCGAGTTTGGCCTTGGCCGCCCGCCCACCCTCGCAAGGGCAACTTGGTTCGCTGCAACAATAAGGGGCGACGCCGCCAGTCGAAACGCTCGACGAGGTTTGCACAACATTACTGCTGACGCCAGAAACTAACATCTTGGGTTATCTTCCAGGTGGCTTACGGCAATCAACCGACGACACACAATTTATCAACAACTTACCACGGTCAACCGCTAAAAACAGCTAAAAATTCTGCCCCCTGCGAGCTTGAGAGATGAACTCAAAGACAGAGCGCGCGTCTGATTGGGTTGATTGCAAGGCCAAAGAAAACAAGGTAAGACTTCCCGTTGAATAGCACGACATCCGCGCCTTATAGTGTTGTCTGGTTCAAGCGCGACTTGCGCATTGAAGACCACCAGCCTTTATTGCAGGCACTACAGCATGGCCCGGTGCTCTGTCTGTATATCGTCGAGCCGAGCCTGTGGGCCGCGCCCGACGCAGCGCGCCAGCATTACGGTTTTCTGCTGGAAAGTTTGCGCGACCTTTATCGGGCGCTACGCAAAGTCGGCGGGCAATTGCAGGTGGTTACCGGTGAAGTCACCGAGGTGCTGGCGCGTTTGTACCGCCAAGCGCCTTTTCAGCATTTGTATGCCCACGAAGAAACCGGCAACGGCCTGACTTTTCAGCGTGATCTGGCGGTTGCGCGCTGGTGCCGGGCGCACGATGTCGGTTGGCATGAAACCCCGCAGTTCGGCGTGGTGCGCCGTTTGCAGGCGCGGGATCACTGGCAGCGGCGGTGGGATGAATTCATGGCGCAAGCGCGGGTTGCGGCGCCTGAAGTTGTCCGTTCCATCGCTTTGCCGTGGGCTGAACCGCCCCCGCCGTCAGCCGATGCGCTGGGCTTGCCGGACCCGGAAGTACCTTCCCGACAATTGGGCGGGCGCCAGGCGGGGCTACAAATTCTGCATGAATTTCTGGTTGACCGCAGCAATCAGTATCGCGGCGGCATTTCTTCGCCGCTTTCCGCGCCGACTGCCTGTTCACGGCTTTCGCCCTATCTCGCGCTGGGCTGCCTGAGCCTGCGCGAGGTGGTGCAGACGACGCGCTTGTTCGCCGCCCAACTCCCGGCCAGCGCCAGCCAGCAGCGCGCCGGTTTGCAGGCTTTTATCAGCCGCCTTTATTGGCATTGTCATTTTATCCAGAAGCTCGAAAGCGAACCGGCGCTGGAGTTTCGCAACCTGCACCGGGGTTACGACGGCATGCGCGAGAACGACTGGAATCCGGCCCATTTTTCAGCGTTGACCGCAGGACGCACCGGCTGGCCGCTGGTCGACGCCTGCGTTGCCATGTTGCGCGAAACCGGCTGGATCAATTTCCGTATGCGCGCCATGCTGGTTTCGGTGGCGGCTTACCCCTTGTGGTTGCACTGGCGCCTGGTCGGCCTCTGGCTGGCCCGCCAGTTTCTCGATTACGAGCCGGGCATCCACTGGCCGCAAATGCAGATGCAGTCGGGAACGACCGGCATCAACGTGCCGCGCATTTACAACCCGATCAAGCAGGCGCGCGATCACGATCCGCGCGGTCATTTCGTACGGCGCTGGCTGCCCCATTTGCGCAAGGTGCCCGATAGCTGGCTATTTGAGCCCTGGCGCATGCCCGCAGAATTGCAAATACGGCATGGCCTGCAGCCGGGCGTCGATATTCCCGAACCGCTGGTCGACCTTGAAGTGGCAACGCGCAGCGCCAAACAACGCTTATTTGCGCTACGCGCGCAGCCGGAGGTGAAAGCCGCGAAGGCGGCGATTGTCGACAAGCATGGCTCACGCAAACGCAGCGTGCCACGCAGTAAAAAACTGCCGAGAACGGTGGCGCAGATGAGTTTGGATTTATGATTTTCTTTAAGACCCGAAACCGGCTAAAACGTGGTCTCTCTCATTTTTTACGCCGAACCAAGCCATTTCAAGCCAATTTTTGAGGTAACCACATGAAAATATTAGCGTTTGCAGCCAGCAGCAGTAAAAAATCCATCAACAAGCGCCTGGTCACCTACGCGGCCAGTTTGCTGGAAGGGGCCGATGTCGAGGTGTTGGATCTAAACGATTTTGAAATGCCATTGTTCAGTGTCGACAAGGAGGAAGAACTGGGTCATCCGGCATTGGCCAAGGCATTTCTGGCAAAGATTGCCGCGAGCGACGCCTTGATCATTTCATTTGCCGAGCACAACGGCTCTTATAGCGCCGCCTATAAAAACCTGTTTGACTGGTGTTCGCGAGCCGGCGCGAAGGTGTTTCACGACAAACCCCTAGTCTTGCTCGCCACCTCACCGGGGGCGCGCGGCGCGGCCAGCGTATTGGCCGCAGCGACTAACTCCATGCCTTTTTTTGCCGGCCACGTTAAGGCCACCCTGTCGATTCCCAGCTTTTTTGACAACTTTGATCTTGAGCTGAACACCCTGAAAAATGAAGACTTGAAACAACAGTTAATCCAGGCCGTTGCGTCTCTGAAGGGGCTTCCGGCTGGTTAAAGCATTATTTGAGCGGGCGGCGTCATGGGCTGGCGCGCAAAGTGGGAGCCAGCCTGATCAAGCCGAACTAATAACGCCCCGAATAGGCTGTCAAATACGAGTAGCAGATTTGTGCATCCTCCGCCAGATCAAGCAAAGATATCTGCCGCTTGCGCCAAGAACCAAAATCGGGTTCCGATTTAGGCTCAAAACCGTTGAAGGTCATGCCCCACTCCCTGAAAATGCGAGATTTGGCGGGCCCCTGGATGACAATCTTCAAATCACAGTGCTCCGGATCATTGCGCAGTTTTTTCAGCAGGCCGAGTACGGCCTCTTCTTGTCCTTCCAGCATTTGCAGGTATTGCCCCGCTTCGTGAACGAGACATCCCGTTATGCCATTGGCGCGATTGGCGCTGATGATGCGTTGACGGTGGGCAAAAAGCTTTGCAGCCGCCGTCGGTTTAGACGCCCTGCTTGCGTAGATCAGAAAATAAAGGGAGGAACCCGGCGTGTCGACGCAGTTGGATTTATCGCGTTCAAACAGTTCTACAAAAAGATCAACCTCCAGCGGGCGCGAAAAATAATAACCTTGAATCAGATCGCAGCCGTATGTCTCAAGTTCCTGGTATTGATCGTAGGTTTCGACACCTTCCGCCACCAGTTTCAGCTGGAGTGAGCGCCCCAAGCCAATGATCGCCTGGACGATGGTTCGATTCTCCGGGCTCTTGTCGATGCCATCGATGAAGGCCTTATCGATTTTTAGTACGCTGACCGGCAGTCGGGAGAGTTGGGAAAGAGAAGAATATCCGGTACCAAAGTCATCGACCGCGACCCTGAATCCCATCTCGGCCAACTGTCGAAGAATTCGTAGATTGCTCTCGACATCGGACATCAGTGAAGTTTCGGTGATTTCGAGGAGAATCCGCGCCGGATGAGCACCGGTATCTTTCACAATTGCTGCGAATTCGTCGGCAAGGTTTGCCTCGTTCAACTGCCGGGTGGATAAGTTCACCGAAACATAAGGCGCGCTTTCTTTCCAGCGTAAGCGCCATTCAACCTCTACCTTGCACGCCTCGCGAAATACCCAGGCGCCGATCGGGACGATCGAGCCACTCATCTCGGCAACGGGTATGAAAACCGCCGGTGAGATTTCTCCTTCTTCAGTTTTCCAGCGTAGCAGCAATTCACCCCCGACAATTTGACCACTATCGGCGGCAACAATGGGCTGGAAGCGAGTCGACAATTGCTGACGCTCAATTGCGTAGCGTAATCCGTTGGTCACGACCAGGCGTTGTTTGGCCTGCTGCTGCAATCGCTCATTGAAAAATTGCCAGCCGTTCCTGCCCTTTTCCTTTACTGCATACATCGCTGTATCGGCATGACGCAGCATATCTTCCGCTGAATGGGTGCTGCCAGTACCGATCGCCACGCCAATGCTTGCCGTGACAAATAACTGCTGGTGATTAAACTCAGTGCCCTGACGAAGCGTTTCACTAATGCGCTCGGCAAGCCCCGCGGAGATTGCCGGTTGTTCCAGTTGTTCGCACAAAATAACGAACTCATCACCAGCCAGGCGAGCGACCGTATCCCCAGGTCTGACCTGCTCCAGCAGGCGGGCGCTCACCATCTTCAGCAGGAAGTCGCCAGCTTCATGGCCATGAATATCATTGATTGACTTGAATCCATCCAGGTCAATGAAAAGCAACGCCAGACTTAGCCCATTGCGGCGTGAGCGATGCAAGGCATTGGTCAAGCGCTCACGAATCAGTACACGATTAGGTAATCCAGTCAGGGCGTCGTGGGTGGCCCGCCAGGTCAGCTCATCCTCTGCCTTTTTGTGCTCAGTGATGTCGCGCAGCGTAACGACCAGCAAAACACCTTCTTCACCGTGGAATTTTGCAATCGATGCCTCAACAGGGAAAAAACTACCATCCCTGCGATATCCGGTGATGGTATCTCTGTTCGACATTTTGCGTTCTGTCTCAGCACCTGCGACAAATTGCTGCAGCATCAATGCATGGTGCTGACGGACGTGAGGCGGGAGGAGCAGATGGAGCGAGAGCCCCTTCAGTTATTCCTCCTTGTAGCCAAACATCTGGCAGGCGCTGCGATTAGCTTCCGTAATCACGCCCTCGCTGTTGGTGGCCAGGATAGCCATGTCAGCAATGGAGAGGATCTGCTGTGCAGCCTCCAGCTTCCTTCGGGTCATGCCCACCTCCATCGCCAGGCGTGCAGTGATTTCCGGTGTTGGGCGCGCTTCGTCGAGTCGGGATTGATAGTCGCCGGCTTGATAGCGCTTGGGAATGAGGGGCATGGTTGGTCCGAATCTCTCGATAATGGTGAAGCTTCCGTCCTGATTGCAGCGGGTCAGGAAAGCGTTCACTTTGGCGTGGTGCGTCCGGGAATCCATCTCAACCAGCCCTTGGGGGGCAACCACCTGGACTTGCTCAAGTGCCGCGACCAAGGCTTCCGGGTTCGTAGTGCCGGCGGCTCTCACCGCATTGGCAAAGGCATGGACGCAGATATAAGCGCCTTCGCCGAAGTTGGTCAGAATGCCATTTCCTTGGGGCCAGATACCAGTGATCCCTGGCATTCTGCTCAGCCGCTCAAGATAGGCTTGGCTCTCTGGCGTTTCCAGCGACATAAAATAGGTGTTGCTGGAATAAAACCCCTCACGAACCTCGGGTGGCAAACGGGAAACCATCATTTCATCGTAGTGACCCATGACCACGGCCATGTGAGGCTTCAGCGCCATTTCGGTAAAGCGGGTGAGCAACGTAATTTGGTCAGCACCGGCAAAATAGGGAACAAAGACATCGGCACCCGAGCGGGCTACCTCGTCAAGCAATTGGTCGATTTCTTGCACACTGGCACCAATCGGCAGATATTCCTCGCCGACCACATCGCCATCAATGGTTTCCAACACCCGCTTGGCCGCATCGATTGAACCGCGGGGCCATTCATAGTTATTACCGGCGAAAAACATCTTCGGGCCGTAGCGGTGGGCCATGAAGGGAATCATTTTGTCGATTTGCTGGTTGGGCAACGCGGCAAAATGGAAAAAATAGCGGCTGCTGATACTGCCTTCATAAAACGAAAAGTTGAGCAGCGGAATCCGCTGGGGCTCTGCGACCTGAGCGACTACGTCAATTCTTGAATTGGAGAGTAAATTGCCGATCAGAGCGACGCAGCCATGGACATCCAGAAGCCGCTTAGCTGCGGGTACGGCGGTATCCGGCAGGCTGCCGTCATCCTCGATAATAATTTCCAGGCGCCTCCCGAGCAGCCCCCCTTGCTCGTTGACTTCGTCGCAAGCAATCCGGGCAGCCCAGACAATTTCCGGACCATAAATTTCCACCAATCCGGAAAGGGGGGACATTAAACCCAACCGAATGGTTTCTTCCATGGAACACCCCCCAAAAATCACAAAATCAATATTCTGCAACAGCGTTCTCTACTTTGGAAGTTGGTATTTCTTCCACCCGCCATCAGCTTGCTGGAGCAACAAATTCCTCCTTTATAATCCGCCCTTTGCCATCAGGAAACCTGCCGTGACCACTCCGCTCTTCCAGTCTTCGATTACCAGCCTGCCCCTGCTCTCCAAGGGCAAAGTGCGCGACATTTATGCGGTCGACGCCGATAAGTTGCTGATTATTACGACCGATCGCCTGTCGGCTTTTGACGTTATCCTGCCTGATCCGATTCCGCGCAAGGGCGAAGTGTTGCAGGCGGTGGCCAACTTCTGGTTTGAAAAACTCGGCCACATCGTGCCTAACCAGTTGACCGGCATTGATCCGGAAAGTGTCGTCGCCGAAAACGAGCGCGAGCAGGTGCGTGGCCGTGCGGTGGTCGTCAAACGCCTGAAGCCACTGCCGATTGAGGCGGTGGTTCGCGGTTATGTCATCGGTTCCGGCTGGAAGGATTACAAGGAAACCGGCGCTATTTGCGGCATTGCTTTGCCGGCTGGCCTCAAAATGGCACAAAAGCTGCCGAGCCCGATTTTTACCCCGGCGACCAAGGCGGAAGTCGGCGATCACGACGAGAACGTTTCCTACGATCAAGCCGCGGCCAATTGTGATGCCACGCTGGCCGAGGCGCTGAAAGGCACCGGCAAGACCGGCGCCCAGCTTTGTGCCGAAGCCCGCGACGCCGCCATCCGCCTTTACGAAGAAGCCGCGATTTTTGCGGCGACGCGCGGCATCATCATCGCCGATACCAAGTTTGAATTCGGTATCGATGCCGCCGGCACCCTGCACCTGATCGACGAAGCGCTGACCCCGGATTCTTCCCGTTTCTGGCCGGCCAGCGAGTATCAGGAAGGCAGTAACCCACCGTCCTACGACAAGCAGTTCGTTCGCGACTATCTCGAAACGCTGGACTGGGGCAAAGTCGCCCCCGGCCCGAAACTACCGGCCGATGTCATCGTCCGTACCAGTGAAAAATACATCGAGGCATATGAACGCCTGACCGGCAAGACTCTCTAAACAACATTGGGCGGCTATGACCGCCCTTTTTAATCCCCGCAGACGACCATGACAACGACCAATCCCCTTCTCGATTTCTCTGACCTCCCGCGTTTCGACACCATCTTGCCGGAACACGTCAAACCCGCCATCGAATCGCTGTTGAGTGAGGGGCGTGAATTGATTGCGCACCTGACCGCCGATCAAACACCAGCGACCTGGCAGGATTTCGCGGGGAAGCTATCCGATGGCCTGGAGCCTTTTGGCCGCGCCTGGGGCGTTGTCGGGCATCTGCATTCGGTCAATGACGTGCCTGCCTGGCGCGAGGCTTACAACGAGATGTTGCCGGAGGTTTCGCGCTTCTATGCCGAGCTGGGGCAAAACCTCAAGCTGTTCGACAAATACAAAGCGCTGCGCGCCAGTGCGGAATACGAAACGCTGAGCATCGAACAGAAGAAAGTCGTCAATAACGAAATTCGCGATTTCCGTTTGAGCGGCGCCGAGTTACCTGAAGATCAGAAGCCGCGTTTTCAGGCCATCATGGAGGAGCTGTCGCAACTTTCGGCGAAGTTCTCCGAAAACCTGCTCGACGCCACCAATGCCTTCGCCGAAGTCATCACCGACCCGGCGCTGCTTGCCGGCCTGCCTGACGATGCCATCCAGGCGGCCAAATCCGCAGCCGAGAAGGCCGGCCTCAGTGGCGAAAACTCCGGCTGGCGCTTCAGCCTGCAAGCGCCGTCCTACGGCCCGATCATGCAATACGCCGACAATCGCGAGCTACGCGCCCGCATGTACCGCGCTTATGCCACGCGCGCTGCGGAATTTACTGACGGCACGAGCAAGCCGGAGTGGGATAACACGCCGATCATCAACCGTATGTTGGCGCTGCGTCTTGAAGACGCGCAGATGCTCGGCTTCAACAATTTCGCCGAAGTCTCGCTGGCGCCCAAAATGGCCGACACCCCGGCGCAAGTGCTGGCCTTCCTGCGCGAACTGGCGGCCAAGGCCAAGCCGTTTGCTGCCAAGGACATTGCTGAACTTCGTTCTTTTGCCAAGGAAGAACTGGGTCTGGAAGATTTCCAGCCTTGGGATGCGGCCTATGTTTCCGAAAAGTTGCTACAAAAGCGCTACGCTTTCTCCGAGCAGGAAGTGAAGCAATATTTCACCGAACCCAAGGTCATTGCCGGGCTGTTCAAGGTCATCGAAAGCCTGTTCGGCGTCAAGGTTAAATTGGACAGCGCTCCGGTGTGGCATGAGGATGTGCGTTTCTACCGCATTGAAACGGCAGCCGGCGATCTCGTCGGGCAGTTTTACCTCGACCTCTACGCCCGCGAAACCAAGCGTGGCGGGGCATGGATGGACGAAGCGCGCTCACGTCGCCGCATTACGAATGGCATCCAGAAACCGATTGCCTATCTCAACTGCAACTTCGCCCGCCCGGTCGGCGAAAAAAATGGCAAACCCTTGCCGGCAACCTTCACCCACGATGACGTGATCACCCTGTTCCACGAAACCGGCCACGGCCTGCACCATCTGTTGACACGCGGTGAGGAACTGGGCGTTTCCGGCATCCACGGCGTTGAATGGGATGCGGTCGAACTACCTTCGCAATTCATGGAAAATTATTGCTGGGAGTGGAATGTCGTCGAAGGCATGACCGCCCATGTTGATACCGGTGCCACGCTGCCGCGCGAACTGTTCGACAAGATGCTGGCCGCCAAAAACTTCCAGAGCGGCATGATGGCGGTGCGCCAGATCGAGTTTTCGCTGTTCGACATGCAACTGCACTCAGAATTTGACCCAAAATCCGGGTTGACCGTAATGAATCTGCTCAACGAGGTGCGCCAGGAGGTGGCGGTGCTGACGCCGCCTGAATGGCATCGTTTCCCCAACAGTTTTTCGCACATTTTCGGCGGCGGCTACGGCGCGGGTTACTTTAGCTACAAGTGGGCCGAAGTGCTCTCCGCTGATACATACGCCGCCTTTGAAGAGGCTGGCGACCCGTTTGACGCCACCGTTGGCAAGCGCTTCCTCGACGAAATTCTGTCGGTCGGCGGTTCACGTCCGGCGATTGAATCGTTCAAGGCCTTCCGTGGCCGCGAGCCGAGTGTGGACGCACTGCTGCGCCATAGCGGTATGATTGCGGCTTAAGCTTTTCAGGGAGAACACCATGCGCCTCGTCATCGCCATCGGCCTGCTGGCTGTCAGCCTTGCCGCCAGTGCCGAGACTTACCGTTGGGTCGATGCGGCAGGTCGCGTCATCATTAGCGACTCACCGCCCCCGGGTTCCGCGCGCGACGTTAGCAAAGCCAAAAACCTGGCGCCCAACCCCGAGGGCCTGACTTATTCCGTGCGCAAAGCAGTCGAGAGCTTCCCGGTCACGCTTTACACCTCGGCGGATTGCCTGACTGAATGCAAACAGGCGCGTGACCTCCTGAATGGGCGCGGCGTGCCATTTACTGAAAAAATGGTGCAATCAAGTGAAACGCTGGAGGAATTGAAACTTCTGGTAGGTGACGCTTTTGTACCATCGGCCAAAATCGGTCGCCAAAGTGTGCGCGGATTTCAGGCCAGTAGCTACGACAACCTGCTCGACCTGGCCGGTTACCCCAAAACCGCCCCCCCCGGCAGCAAGCCCTCAGGTGGCCTGCAACCGGTAGTGAGCACCCCCACTCAATAAGACCACGCGGCCAGCAGTATAGGCTGGCCGTTGAGCCTGCTGACTTTATAGGTGTTTTCCTTGTAGGTTTTGTCGTTCGAGACCAGTGTCGTTTTTACCGTGTAATTCTTGTCTTTGGCATCCGCTGGCAACTTGAATTTTGAACTGGTCTGGTAACGCCCGGCACCGTCCACGGCGGCGATATTTTCTGTTTTCTCTTCGACCAGCTTGTTGTTTTCATCGTAGATTGCGTATTTTTGCTGCACATTCGGCACTTTGTCACCGTATCCCACCAGATCGGTGTTGGAGGTAACCTGAATCTCCTTCTCGCCCGACGCATCCGGTGGCGTGGTCTTCACATTCGTTTCAAACTTGGCCGGCACAACTTCATTCTTCGGCGGCGCCACGCGCTTGCCTTTTTTTGACGTCTTGACCTGGCGCTCATACTCGGCATTTACCTGCTTCGCATCAGCCAGCTTTTTCGACTCAAAGTACCAGCCAACCAAAAACCCGGCAGTCGCACCTACCGCCGCCCCCACCGCACACCCCTTGCCGCCATCGACCGCAGCACCCAGGGCGCACCCCGCCACGGCGCCGATCAAGGCGCCTGTCGCCCGGTCATCCATTTTGTAGGAACCATCCGGATTGGTAGCACAAGCAGAAAGAAGAAAAACACTGGCCACAGCCAGCGCCAAAGGACGTTTGACAATATGTAGATGCATGGTAAACCTCCAAATTTGATTACTTGACAACCACAGCGATCGGGTCATCAATCCCGTGATCGCTAACATACGGGCGTTGCTGATTATCGGTCAAATCGCGTACCCGACGGGTGACATAGCGCTTCAGGGTCGTTGGGTAAATATATTTGTCACGCGGGTCTTCCGCCTCGCCGCGCAGTCCTTCGATCAAGGCCTTGGTGAATGCACCATTGTTCCACTCGTCGGTTTCTTGCGCCAACTCCTTGGCGGTCGACGAAGCAAAGACAATCACCCCGCGCTCTTCATCAACCTGATTGACCGTACCCGCCACCTTGGCCTGATTGGCCAGCGCCCCGGAGTGGCACGTATCAAGAAAGAACATCGCGCGCCCCGGCAGGTTTTGCAGGGTATCAACGATTTCGCCGCCCGGCACCCAAAGTTGCTTGTTGCCGATATCGGCAGCACGGTAGGGAATGAAGTAATAGGAATTGTCCTGCGAAATGCCGTGACCAGCGAGGAAAATTACGCCGGCATCGTTCTCCTTGACGTTGTCACCCAGCCACTTGAGGCCGGCACGAATGTTTTCCTGGGTGGCCTCTTCATCAATCAATGACTTGACCTCGGCCTTTTGATACAGGCGCTGCTTGCTCTTCGAATTGGCTACCAGTGTCATCTGACGACGAAAATCGTTGGCATCCTTGACGGGCAGTTGCAAGGCATTGGCACCTGCATATTTATTGATCGCCACAACCAGAATGTAGAGTGTTTCATATTTCTCGACATAGCTGGCGTGGCTGCCTGTCGCCACCGGACGTCGTACTGATACGGTTACCGGATCCGACTTGGCATTGCGGTTTTCGGCAATCAGCAAAATATCCGAATCCTTGGGCGGTACTGGCACAATTGCCTCAAAAACCTGGCCATCTCCGGAGCGTGTCGAGCGCATTTTGACATTGCGCTCCAATTTGCCGTTGACCCTGACCTTGACGGCTTTGAGTGGCGCATCACTCGGACTGCGTACGGCGTAGCGTACGGTAACCTGGCTATCCTTGCTCTCCAGTGTCCGCTCGGACTGCAGCTCGATGACTGGCGGGAGGCTTCCGGCCACCTGGGCCGAAGCCGATGTAGCCCGATCAAGTGCGGCTTGCGCCAGGGCTTTGGCACTTTGCACTTCACGCTCAGCCATTTCAGCCTTGACGACCCGCAACGCCTCCTGCTCATCCGCCAGCTGCATGACTTTCTGAATGACGCCGGGCTGATAGAAGCGCTCGCGGAAGCGTCCAACCGAGAAAAAATCGGCGGCCTGATTAAAGGCGCGATTGACATGCCAACCAACCAGATTTTCTCCGCCCATCGAAGTGTCGTAATAACCACCCGGTGTCCACACAATCCAGCGCTCATGGTCGCCATGGACGAACAAGGCAAGCTGTTCCTGGCCGTCATTGGTGCGATACCAACGCACGCTACCGTCCCCCAGCGCCGCAATTACCCAGCGGCCATCGCCAGTCACATTAACGCCCCAAACCGCCCCCGGCGTGCGTCTCTCCCACTTTTGGCTGCCATTTATGTCGATCAGCCGCAGATACCATTCGGTGCCCAAGGCAAAATTTCGACCATCCGGTGTGGCAGCGGCACTGCGCGAGGTTTCTCCAGGCAACAAGCTTAGCGTTCGGCCATTCAGCGTTGGCTGGGTTGAATTCTTCCAGCGCGTCAAGCCAGAGGGAATGACCGGCCCTCGGGTACTTGATGGCGCAGCGGTGCTGCGCAGCTCTCCGTGTGCCAGATCAAACAAAACCGGCTCTTTACCGCCCATCGCCATCGGCAAGGCAATCTGGTGACCATCTTCGCTGACCCGAAAAGCATCACCGGCATCACGAAAATCTCCATTCCGGGCGGCGACCTGAAAACGTAGCGCACCGGCACGATCAAAGGCCGTCCACGCCGGCTCGGCAGAACTCGCCAGCAGGCCACCGGCATGGCTGCTCAGGCCGGTAATCGTATTGCCAAAATTACCGATCTCGCGTCCGGGTTCGCTGCCTGCACCGCCAAAAGCCAAAACCACAAAACGCCCGTTTCGCACCACGCTACCTGCCGCATACAGCGTCTGGCCATCGGCTGACCAGGCCACTCGCCCCAAATTACCCGCACCGCCCGCATCTGCTTGATGCAGCACCTCAAGATGAGTGGCCTCCAACACCAGCGCCTGCGGCGCATCCTGCAGGCCGATAGCCAGGCGGCTGCCATCCGGCGACCAGGCGACACCGTAAGGTTTACCCGGCATTTGCTTGCGGGCCAGACGTTCAAGGCCATTTTTGCCAAGGCTGTACAGGCGCAAGGAGCCATCCAGTGAAACGACCGCCAGGCGTCCATCGCGGGAAAAGCTGGCGCCATAAATTACGTCGTTATATTCGGGATCAGCCCCGACAAAACCCAGATTGCGCTTGAACACCCGCAAACCTTCCTGGCGCAAACCGACGGCAATCAACTGACTATCTGGCGACCAGGCCAACTGGGTGATCGGCGCCTCAATCCCGGACAAGGTACTTTTGCTGGGCAAGGCACCGCTCGCCCGATCAAATAAATACAGCGCGTGGGTCTGCTGGTCAAAAGCAGCATTGCCCCCTGCCGCCACCTGCTTGCCATCCGGCGACATCGCCGTAGCGTAAAGCGCCCCCACACTTTCTGCCGCCAGCGGGGGACGCAACACTGACATCTGCCGACCAGTGCGCAAATCCCAAATTCTCGCCGTCTTGTCTTCCGAGGCGGTCACCGCAAAATGCCCGGCGGCATCACTACTGATCCGTGTAATCAAGGACAGATGGCTACCTGTCTCAATCCGCAGCACCGGATCCCGCGGAACCTCAGGGGCCGCCAGCGCAACGCCGGCCAACAAACCGAGCGCAATCAACAAGGCTTTGAACTGAAACATCATTAAACTCCATGGCTTAACCGGACAACAGCAAAGAACATTAGCAAGTGAGGTGGCATTGTGCAATGGCTGTGGCAGAATCATTGGCTTCTCAGCCCCCTGCTTCTCCTCATGAAAATTGCCAGCTGGAACGTAAATTCCCTCAAAGTTCGCCTGCCGCACCTGCTCGATTGGTTGGCAGCACAGCAACCGGACGCCCTGTGTTTGCAGGAGCTGAAACTTGAAGACCACAATTTCCCCCGCGCCGAGATTGAGGCAGCCGGTTATCAAGTGGCCTTCTACGGCCAAAAAACTTACAACGGGGTTGCCCTGCTGGCGCGTCAGCCGATTCAGGACATTTGCTTTGGCAACCCGCACTTTGCCGATGAACAAAAGCGCCTGATCAGCGGCACGATTGGCGACACGCGAGTCATTTGCGCCTACATGCCGAATGGCCAGGCGGTCGGCAGCGATAAATACGACTACAAGCTGCGCTGGCTTGAGGGATTGATCAAATGGGTTGAGGAAGAACTGGCTGCGCACCCCAAATTGGCACTGTGCGGCGATTACAACATTGCTCCGGATGACCGCGATGTGCACGACCCCAAAGCCTGGGGTGACGGCATTTTATGCTCACCGCCTGAGCGCGACGCCTTTCGGCGTTTGCTGGCGCTTGGCCTGAGCGATAGCTTCCGCTTGTTCGAGCAGGCAGAAAAGACTTTCTCCTGGTGGGATTACCGCATGCTGGGCTTCCAGAAAAATCTCGGTTTGCGCATTGATCACATTTTGCTCAGCCAGCCGCTGGTGGAAAAATGCAGCGCTGCCGGCATTGATCGCGCCCCGCGCAAGCTTGAACGCCCCTCAGATCACGCCCCGGTCTGGGCTAGCGTGGATTAAAAACATGATTGTTACGGTCAACCGCGAAAATGTACTGAATTTATACCCGGCGCTAGCAAGCATCCCGAGCGATGTGCTGACGACGCTCCTCCAATCAGCCATGAGCCTGCCCGCCGGCACCGAGGTTTTTGCCGAACGCCAGCCTTGCCAAGGCTTCCCGCTACTTTTGGCCGGGCGCATCAAAGTCGTCAAGCAGACCAGCAGCGGGCGGGAAATGGTGCTCTATCGCGTCGGCCCCGGCGGTTCCTGCATTATCAGCTCCAGCTGCTTGCTCGGCCACAGCGACTACAACGCACGCGGCATCGCCGAGTTGCCACTAAGCATGCTGGTGCTGCCAGCGAGCATTTTTTCTACACTGATCGTCGAACACGCCGCGTTTCGTGATTTCGTCTTTCACCTCTTTGCCGATCGCATCAGCGAATTGATGCAACTGGTTGAAGAAGTCGCCTTCAACCAGCTCGATCAGCGCCTAGCCAAACTGCTGCTGGCGCGCAATACAACCGTGATCCAGATCAGCCACCAGCAATTGGCCGACGAACTCGGCAGCGTGCGGGAAATCGTCAGCCGCCTGCTCAAAGGCTTTGTGCTGCAAGGACTCGTCAGCCTGGGTCGGGAGCAACTGAGCATCACCGACCGCCAAGGATTGCAGAAAATCGCCGCTGTGTGACTCAAGTTACATACCGTCAGCGTTCACTTCTCTAAAGTGCGTCTTGTCCACATCACACTTAACGGAGAAAACACCATGGCTGCAAATGTTGGCGGTATCGATAAAATTTTGCGCATCGTTGCTGGCGCCGGCCTGATCGGCGCGACCGTCGCTGGTTTCTTGCCGGTCTGGGGCTACATCGGCATCGTGCCCCTGGCAACGGGACTGATGGGCTGGTGCCCGGCTTACACGCTGCTCGGGATGAACAGCTGCCCGATGAAGAAAAGCTAAGTTTCTCGCTGCAACCCATCCCGCTACGGCGGGTTTTTTTACGTTAGATAATTGGCAATGCGAACGTAATCGGCAACCGGAATATCTTCAGCACGGCGTGTCGGATCAATCCCCAACTCGGCAAAGCCGGCATCGCTCAAGGTACCTTTCAAAGTATTACGCAACATCTTGCGGCGCTGCGAAAAGGCGATTTGAACCACTTGCGAGAGCTTGCTCAGGCTTTTGGCCTGGAGTTCTGAAACATCTCTGGGAATCAGACGCACCACGGCAGATTGCACCTTGGGTGCCGGCTCGAAGCTTTCCGGCGGTACATCGATTAACCACTCGATGTGAAAGCGGTATTGCAACATCACCGCAATCCGCCCGAAGTCAGTTTCACCCGGCTCAGCGACCATGCGCTCGACGACTTCCTTCTGCAACATGAAGTGCATGTCGTAAACGATGTCGGCGGCTTCCGCCAGATGGAAAAGCAGTGGCGTCGAGATGTTGTAGGGCAGATTGCCGACCAGGCGCAATTGGCGGCCGATGGTCGAAAAATCAAAAGCGAGCGCATCGCCTTCATGAATCGTCATACGCTCTGGCGTGTGCTGTTTTTTGAGGCGGGCGATCAGGTCACGGTCAATTTCGACGACATGCAAATGATCCAGGCGCTTGAGTAGCGGCTCGGTGATGGCGCCGAGGCCGGGGCCAATTTCGACCAGCAGGTCGTCGCGCTTGGGGTCAATCGCGTAGACGATGGCGGCGATGATGCCTTGATCGACCAAAAAATTTTGCCCGAAGCGTTTGCGGGCGACATGGCCTTTCATTGATGACCTTTCATACACGGCCTTTCATTGTTGTACCGCCATTCTGGCCGCTTCGGCCACTGCCTCAAACAAACTGCCGGGGTCAGCGCGGCCCGTGCCGGCCAGTTCCAGCGCGGTGCCGTGGTCGACCGAGGTACGAATAATCGGCAAACCCAGCGTGACGTTGATCCCCCGGCCAAAGGTGGCGTATTTGAGCGCCGTCAAACCCTGGT
>JAQTZQ010000258.1 GCA_028687645.1 Rhodocyclaceae bacterium | reverse complement strand
TCGAGCAGCAAGCCCAGCGCGCTGAGCAAGACCATTACCAGCAACAGGTGGGTGCTCCAGTGCGGGGCATTGGCGTCCTTGCTGCGACCTGCGAGCGCAGCGCTCAGGTGTTTAGTGGCTACCAGGCTGCTGATCAGCGCTGCGAGCATTATGCCGCCGCCCAGCGTCCAGTCGAGCAGGGTGCGATTCCATTGCTGGAATTGTTGCCATTGCAGGAGCGCCAGCAGCGCAATCCCGCCAGCGGCCAAAGTGCTGCCCAGCAGGGCTGTACGGTGTTGTCGGCCAAATTTGCCCTGCGCCCACAACAAGCCGCCAAAAGCACCCAGCAGCGCCGCCAGTGGCAGTTGCCACCCGTGCGGATCGGCGACGCCCGGCCCGCTGAACGCCACGCGTTGCTCGCCATCTGCCGTGAAAATGCCCCAATAGCCGCCCATCGCGCCCTCCAGCTGGCGCTTCCAGGGTTGATCAAAAGCTTCAATCAGGTTGAAAGATGGGAGTTTTTTTTGAGCATTCGGCGGCAATTTGGCCAGCGCCTCACGAACGAACCGCGCTTGCTCCAGCCGTCCGGGAATCGCCGCGTCGCGCTGGCGACCAGCGGCGGGCCAGCCGGTTTCGCCAATCAACACCGGCAGGGGCGAAAAAATCGCCTGCATTCCGGCGTTGACCGTAACAATCTGCGCCACCGCCTGTTCGACGGCCACTGGCGTGTCTTCCCAATAGGGCAGCAGGTGGATGGTGACGACATCGACGTGCTGGCGCAGCACATCGCCGTGGCGGCGCCAGAATTCCCAGACGTCGGCATAGGTCACCGGAACCGCCGAGTTGCGCCGGGCGCTGGCCAGCAGTTCGCCCAGCGCCGCTGGCGTTTGCTCGCCGCGCAACAGCACTTCGTTGCCGATCACCAGCAAGTCGATTACATCGGCGTAATCACGTGTCAGCTTCAGTGCTCGTTGGATTTGTACGGCGTTGCTGGCGTTGTCGCTATCAATCCAGGCACCCAGAATCACCCGCAGCCCGAGTTGGCGGGCCAGCGCCGGTACCGCCTCAAGTCCACGGTCGACACCGTAAGTTCGCACGCAGCGGCTGACCGTGCTGATCAAGCGCAAATCGGCTTCGATCTGCGCCGGGGTGACGATCAATGTCGGGTCAAACGGGCTATGGCCGGGGCGGCGAAACGGGGCGTAGGAGACACATGGCAAACGCGCCTCGGTAACGTCCGGCAATGCCACTGGCCGGCCTTGGGCAAAGGCCCAGATCAGCAATCCAAGCAGGGCGAGCGCCAAGCTGCCAAGCACGGCAAGCTGTCGCCAAAAATGGGGTGGTCGAGGTGAGTCGGTCATTGCGGCGGGTGGGAGGTTCGGAGGGCGTCAGGGCGAGTGCCTTGGCGCAAGGCGAGATGCTAGCGCAGAACAAGCCCCGGCGCTGCGCCGAGGCAGTGCTCATTGCGCTGCTGATCAGCCTGATCAATCTGCTCGCCTGGCGCGCTTTCAATCCGCCGCTGGCCGCACCGGACGTGCCGGCGCGCATTGGTGGCCTAGCCTACAACGGCTTTCAGCGCTGGGATAGTCCGCTGACTGCCAAGTTTCCCGATGATGTGGCGCTCAAGGCGGACCTTGCCCGACTCGCCGCGTTAAGCCAGCGACTGCGCACTTACAGCGCCAGCGAGTTGCCGAACCTGCCAGCGTTGGCCGCCGCGCAAGGCTTCAAATTAACCGCCGGGGTCTGGCTCGATAAGCGCCTCGATAACAACGAGCGAGAACTGGCCGCCATCATCGCGGCCAGCCGTCAGCATCCGGTGATTGAACGGGTCATCGCCGGCAACGAAACCCTACTCCGCGATGAAATGAAGCCGACGGCGCTTTACGCCTACCTCGACCGCCTGCGCGCCACCTTAAAAGTCCCCGTCTCGACCGCCGAGCCGTGGCATGTCTGGCTCAAGCACCCGGAGTTAGCGGCGCATGTGGATTTCATCACCATCCATCTACTGCCTTATTGGGAGGGTTTGCCGGTCGATCAAGCGCTGGATTACGCGCTGGAGCGTTATTCCGAAGTGCGCGAGCGCTTCCCCGGGCGCAAGATCGTGATCGGTGAAATCGGCTGGCCGAGTAACGGCGACCGCCGCGCTGGAGCAGAGGCGACGCCGGATAAGCAGGCGCTGTTTGTGCGCCAGTTTCTAGCGCGGGCGAGCCGCCTTGATCTCGATTACTACCTGATGGAAGCCGTCGATCAGCCCTGGAAGCGCGCTACCGAGCGGGCGGTGGGCGCGCATTGGGGCTTGCTTGACGCCGCCCGGCAAGCCAAGTTTGCCTTCACCGGGCCTCTTCAGGCCGACCCTTACTGGCAAGGCAAGGCGCTGCTTTCTTCAGTGCTGGGCGGGCTGGCGCTGCTACCGTTTTTGTTGGCCTTTGCCCCGATGCGCCTCGCCGGGCGCTTGATGTTCGGCCTCAGTTTGCAGGCCGTTGCCTCGTTTTTCGTCTTGCTGGCGGCGCTACCGCTGGCGCATTACCTGCGGCCCTTGGACATGGTTTTTCTCGTCCTGCTGGTGCCGGCGCTGATCATGATGGGGGTAATTTTGCTGGTGCAGATTTTTGAATTTGCCGAACTTTACTGGCCCGGCAGTTTACAAAATCAGGTCACGCTGCAACCGCTGGCGGCGGATGCGCCAGCCCCTTTTGTCAGTATTCATCTGGCCTGCTGCAACGAGCCGCCGGACATGGTGATCGCCACCATCGACAGCTTGCTGGCGCTCGACTGGCCGGCCTTCGAGGTTGTCGTGGTGGACAACAACACCAGCGATGCCGCGCTTTGGCAGCCGGTTGAGGCGCACGTTCAGGCTTGCCTGGCGGCAGGAGTGAAAGCCGGGCTGCGCTTTTTCCATCTGCCGCAATGGCCCGGTTACAAAGCCGGGGCGCTCAATTTTGCGCTAGAGCAGACCGACCCGCGTGCCGAATGGATTGCTGTGGTCGACGCCGATTATCTGGTCAAAAATGATTGGCTACGCGCTCTGGGTGGCTATTTTTCTGACCCGACGGTGGGCGTTGTCCAGTCACCGCAGGCGCATCGCGATTGGTCGCAGAGCACGCTGAGCCGGATGATGAACTGGGAGTACGACGGCTTTTTTCGCATTGGCATGCACCACCGCCAGGAGCGCGATGCGGCCATCCAGCATGGCACGATGACGGTGATCCGGGCCAGCGCCCTGCGCGCGGTGAGCGGCTGGGAACCGGCCTGTGTTTGTGAAGACAGCGAACTTGGCTTGCGTCTGGTGCAGCAAGGTTTGCGTCTGGTCTATGTCGATGAAGTTTTGGGCAGCGGTCTGGTGCCAACTGATTTTTCCGCTTACCAACGCCAGCGCCGACGCTGGGCGCAGGGCGCGATGCAGATTTTGCGTCGCCATCGTCAGGCGCTGCTGGGTAGTTCCGCGCTCTCGCTGGCGCAGCGCTATCATTTTGTCGCAGGCTGGCTGCCTTGGGTCGGCGACGGCCTGCATCTCTTTTTCAGCCTCGCCGCCATGCTATGGACGCTAGGCGTGCTGCTCGCGCCGGAAACCTTCGGCTTGCCGATTGCCCTTTTTGTTGTGCCGCTGGCGGTGTTTTTCGTCATTCGCCTGCTCCTGACGCCGCTGCTTTACCGCCGCCGCGTACCTTGCTCGCCAGCCGATGTGGCCAGCGCGGCGCTGGCCGGAATCGCCCTGTCGCATAGCGTCGCGCGCGGCGTTTTTACCGGTTTGTTGAGCAAAAGTGCTGTATTTGCTGTGACGCGCAAAGGGGTTGGCGGTGGGGTTGGCAACGCAGTCGGCGCTTCAGTGCATCAGGAGATTGTCTTGCTAACCGGCCTGCTGTTCTGCATTGTGGCTTTGGGTTTGCAGCCCAGCGCCGAGTCCGATCTGGCTCGCTGGGGCTGGATGCTCGCACTCGGTTTGCAGGCGCTGCCCTACGCGGCAGCAGTAGTGTGTGCCAGCCTGCCCTTGCGCCTCAAACGACAATCGTGAGCCGTACTGGCCGCCATGTCAGGGCGGCCTGAAGTATCGATTTTGGGCGATGCGCTGGTCGACTATTTTTGTGCGCTTTTCGCCGTTGACCGTGGCAATCGGATTTATCTGCTTCCATGATACTGAAACTCAAGCGTCATCGAATTGTCATAGCGGTTGCCGATACTGGGCATCCCGGCTGCCGTTTGCTACGGTCGGGTTAGCGCAAGGAGAGCACCGATGAAAGTTCGTTGTACCGCTTGTTTTCAACCTGATGAAGTCATTGTCAGCACTGCCGCCAAATCGCGAGGACAGGCGCTGTCGCATTTTCTGCTGCTCCAGCGTCAGGGCTATATGCCCTCGATGTGCGAAGGGGCGA
>JAQTZQ010000076.1 GCA_028687645.1 Rhodocyclaceae bacterium | reverse complement strand
CTTTGTCTGGATCATGATCTGTGAATATCTCAAAAAGAAATTGGCCGGGATTAGCCCTCCTCGAAGTCTCCGATTACTCCAAAATCATGCCGAAGGTATCGGGTAACTGAGGTTTTTAGGTTGATTGCTATCTGATTGGCTGGTTAAGCATCGATTTCGTGAACAGAATCTGCTGCGGTCTCGTTGGGTTTGCCGCCCAGCTTACCGAGACGATCGAGCAGGATATCCAGTTTGATCGGCTTTGAAATGTGATCATCCATGCCGGCGGCAAGGCAATCATCACGATCACTTTCCATGGCGTTGGCAGTCATCGCAATGATTGGTGTGCGTATCCGGCCCAATTCCTTTTCTCGAACGCGATAGCAGCGCGTTGCATCAAGCCCGCCCATGATCGGCATTTGCATGTCCATGAAAATCACGTCAAATTGCTTGTTTTCGAGAATATCGAGCGCTTCCTGACCATTATTGGCCACGCTGACCCGGTGCCCCCATTTTTGCAGGAGCGCAAGGGCCAGCTTTTGATTGACCAAGTTGTCTTCAACCAGCAAGACATCAAGCAAGCGCTGGGCTTCTCTCAGCTTGTGCCGGGTCAGCAATTCGCTGGGCGGCTTTGAGGCCTTGGTATTGCTCGACAATTGGCAAAGCGACAGGCGCAAATCAAATGGTGCTACCGGTTTAGGGAAATAGGCGCTGATCCCGAGGGCTTTGCACTGTTCGGCATCGCCACGCATGGCGGCTGAGGTAAGCATGATCATCGGCGGCAGTTCGGGGATGGTGTCACGCAGTTGTTGGGCAAGCGTGTAGCCATCCATGTCAGGCATTTGGGTATCGAGTAACACAAAATCGAATTTTTGCGCGTCTCTACTCAGCATTGCCAGTGCGGCATGACCACTGGCTACCGAAGTAACCTGCAACGCCCATTGACTTAGCCAGTTTTCAAGAACTTGCCGGTTAGTGGCATTGTCATCAACGATCAATGCCGCTTTACCTGCCAGGGAGGTGCAGTCCAGTTCCATGGGTGTTGAGGTGATTGCGGCTTCTTGCAGATCAATTTCAATTTGGAAGCAACTCCCCTGACCGGGTTCGCTATCGACCCAGATTCGTCCATGCATCAACTCAACGAGTCGGCTGGAGATCGACAGGCCAAGGCCGGTGCCGCCAAATCGTCGGGTGGTGCTTGAATCCTCTTGCGAGAAAGCCTCGAAGATAAGTTGTTGTTTGTCTTGCGAGATACCTATGCCGGTATCTTTTACCGCAAAGTAAATGCGACACATGCCATCGGGCGCCCCAGGCCGGCGCTCCGTACGCAGCAGAATTTCTCCATGTTCGGTGAATTTGATCGCATTGCCGATCAGATTCAGGAGAATTTGGCGCAATCGGCCAGGATCACCGAGGAGTTGATTCGGAATGTCGTGTGCCGTGTCACATATTAATTCCACCCCCTTCTCTTCCGTGCGCAGGGAGAGCGTGCGCAAGGTTTCCGAAAGCAGGCGGGGCAGATCGAACTGGATCGCTTCGATGCTCAGTTTTCCTGCCTCAATTTTAGAAAAATCGAGGATGTCGTTAATAACCGTGAGCAGGGCGTCCGAGGAGGATTGAATGATCTTCAGATAATCGCGCTGCTCGTCACTCAATTTGGTGTCGAGAACAAGATCAGTCATGCCGATGATGCCATTCATCGGCGTCCTGATCTCGTGACTCATATTGGCCAGAAACTGGGATTTGGCAATGCTCGCCGCTTCGGCCTGATCCTTGGCCTGGCGTAGCTCCTTCTGCGCTTCATTGATTTTGCGAATGAAGGAAACACCGAGACCCATGACTGAAAAGATGACCAGGAGTACGACGCCGGCCTGCGTCATTTTCAGATTACTTTGTTGTTTGGCTAGTCGCTCCTGCAACTCAAGCAGGTGATTATTGCTTTCATAAAACAGGCGATTGGCATTTTCGTTAAGGCGGAAGAAAAACGGAGGAATGGTTTTGTAATGCGCTTTAACCGTCTGGTTTTTGATTTTTACACATTGAATGTCATGCTCCGGGCAGGCGTCACGGGTAGCCAACAAATTGCCCAGTTCCCCCGCCCGCTGCCTGATTTGATCAAGATAAGGCCCAATCTCGATGGCTTCGAGGACATAACGATCATCGTCAATGGGTGGCGAGTATTTGACCTCGCGCACCATCTCATCCACCCCTTCAATGTTGAGCGCAATGCGCTGAGAAACCACGCCGCCCTTTTGCAAAACCAGGAGATCCTTTTCCAGCTTTTCCGTTTTTTCGGTTATTTGTCGAATCAATCGGGCTTGAGCCGCTTCATTGGTGGTTGGTGCCAGCTGGTAGAAGGTGCTTTCGATGTCGCGAATACTATTGACGACCTGCTCACCGATAAAAAGACGAGCCTGTTCATTTGAGCTCTTTTGGTTGAGATCATCGATCAAGCTGGAAATGAGCGAGCTGACACCAACAATGGTTAAAAAACCGACAAAAAACAGGATGAGCAGAGCCCGGCTGGCTCGGCTGGTATCGTGATTCTGTTGGTTTTCCATGCCCATGTACGTATTTAGTGAACGGTCTTGTTGTCAAGGAATCCGTGTTTCCGGAAAACCGACTGACCTTCTTCGGACGCAACATAATCAATAAACTTGCGACCAAGAGCAGGATTTTTGGAAAAAGATAACTGATTCAGAAGCAAGGCCTGTGGTTTGGCAATTTTTGGATCAAGGCTGAGCGCTTCAACGTGCGTCGCATTGTCCGGGAAAAAAGCGGTGGCACGCCAGTTAAGGGTGGCATCTGCCTCACCCCGTTTCATGGCGAGATTGATCGCCCGCGAGTCAGGCATCAGTGAAGCGGCTTTAGCAACAACTTGGGGATAGATGCCGACATTATCGAGCATTGCCTTGGTTTCCTGCCCGACACTGCCACTCTCGGCATTGCCAATGATGACGGTCACGTCCTTGCGCAGCAATTCGTTAGCGTCACCTTTGAGATGTTTCGGATTACCCTTCTGGACGAAAAGCGCCATCTGGTTGTAGCCAACTACTTTGTAATCACCCAACAGGCCTTCTGGCAGGTGTTTGGCGCGGTAGGTAGGTTCTCCGGGCAAATAGAGATCGCCTTGCCGGCTCTTTTTTGCGCTCTGATAGAGATCTTCTGAACCGCCTTGGGAAATCGTGATGCGGATGTTTTCACGCTGCTCGAAAAGGCGAGAAAGCTCGGTAATTGGCCGCACCATGGTGATGCCGCAGAAAATCAACAGGTTTTGTTCTTGAGCTTTGACTGGCAGGCAAGACAGAAGCAGAAGCAAACTGCTCAGCAGAATTTTGGCGGACATCGAAAAACCTCGACTCGTTGATGAGCCGACATTTTAATCCCTCAACCCAAACACGGAGGATTATCTGAAAAAGCCATATTTCCTCCACAATCCGTTATAAATTCGACGAAAAAATGAGCCGTTTTTGCCGTTGACCGTAACATTTTTGGGGTTTAACCCCCTCATTTCCCTTTTTAAGGGCACATCTCACTTGTGATCAAGGTAAAACATGGCCTCACCTCAAACCATCCCGCCATTAATCGATATCACCTGCCCGGAAATATAGGCGGCTTTATCTGAGGCGAGGAAGGCGACCAGATCGGCGACTTCTTCTGGTTTGCCGGCGCGTTTCATTGGCACCAGATTTTTGATTGCCTCGGCATCAAAAGCGCCTTCGATCATCTCCGTTGCAATAATTCCCGGTGCGACGGCGTTGACCGTAATGTTTCGGCTTGCCAGTTCCAGCGCCAGTGATTTGCTAGCGGCGTGCAGCGCGCCCTTGGCCGCCGAGTAATTGACTTGGCCACGATTACCGGTAATGCCAGCGACGGATGAAATGCTGATGATGCGGCCCCAGCGGGTGCGGATCATCGGCATGGTGAGCGGCTGAGTGACGTTGAAAAATCCGTTAAGCGAAACATCCAGCACGCTATCCCACTGCGCACCGGACATGCCAGGGAAAACGGCGTCGTCGTGGATGCCAGCGTTGTTGACCAGAATCTGGATGGCGCCGGCTTCAAGGAGGGCTTCCAGGGCGCTGGCGGTTGCGGCGCGGTCGGTGATGTCGAAGGCAATCGCTTCGGCACTGCCGCCATTAGCGAGAATGCTGGCGACGACGGCATCGGCCTTCTCGCGGCTGCGGTTGGCGTGGACGATGACATGATGACCGTCGGCGGCCAGGCGCAGGCAGATGGCGGCGCCGATGCCGCCGCTGCCGCCGGTGACCAGGGCGCGTTTCATACGGTGGATTCCTTGAGGGCGGAGGCGTCGAGCACGACGGCGGCGCGGCCTTCGAGCAGGCAGCAATCGGCGTGGCTGAGGAAAAACTGGTAGAGGATGTTGTTGGCGTCGCCGGATAAGCGTTCGGCGTGCACCTTGAGTTCGCCAGGCAGGTCGTCAAGGCGGGTGACATGCAGTTGCACACTGCGCACGCTGGTCAGGTAGCCCTGACGTGGTTGATCGTCTGAATTGGCGAGGAGGGCGCCGTGGATCGCCATCGCTTGTGCGGCGTATTCGATGCCGTTGGCGGCGCCGAGGCGGTCAGCGGCGCGCAGCGGATTGTTGGGCTGGGTGTGGCTGGTGGCGCGGCAGGTAATGGCCGTTTCCGACCATTCCAGCACGGCATCAAGCAAGCACATGTCGCCCTGATGCGGGATGTGGGCAGCGATCCAGACGTGGTCTAGCACAGCTTGAGATCAACGCTGAGCTGCATCGGCGCCAAGTAATCAAGGCAAACCGTGCCGGACTCACCCTTGGCCAGCATTTGCAGCAGCGGCAGACTGCGCAGCGCGGGGATGGCGGTACGCAGGATTTCGAGATCAGGATCGAGCATTTTTTGGGCCATTTCGACCGTTGACCGTAAGGAAATGTGCGCCAGCGAACGCGCTGTTTTTTGCGATGTCAGCAGCAGCGCGACGCCGGCGCAGTCGGGCGTATCGCGCTTGCTGTGCAGGGGTTCGGGATATTCGCTGTCGTAGGCGATGAGCAGGGTAGGCTGGGCGTCAATCACCACTTGCCCCAAGGCGTCGAGCAAGCCGGCACCAAAGCTGGCATCGTAGGCGCAAAGCACCTGGCACGGCGCCATCGACTTGGTGGCGATGCCCCAGTAACCCGCAGCGGCGTTGTGCACCGAGTTGTGGAAGCGGGTCGGCGAGATCTGCCGATCTTCAGTCGCCAGTTGCTCGCACAGCGCATGGCAGTTGTGGCCATCGGCGCCGGAGGCGGTAAATACCGTCGCCAACTGGCTAATATCGGCTTCGGCACGGGCTGCGGCCTCCAAGCCAATAGCCAAAGTCAGTTTGACGACGCGGCTGGCGCGACGACGTTCGGCAGCGGGCAAAATGCCGGGGGCCGGCAGATTGGAGGGAGCGGGGCCATAGGCGGCTTCACCGCGCAAGACGGCACGCGCGGATGGCCAGTCGGCAAGGCCAGGCGCGAGAAAGCCGATGCCTTCGATCCAGGCTTTGAGCGAGGTCGGGGTCATTGCGCCACTCCCAGAACGAGGCTGCAATTGCTGCCGCCGAAACCGAAGGAATTGCTCAGCGCGTAGCGCACTTTGCCGCTGGCGCTTCGCAATTGATAGTTGAGGCTGATTGCCGGATCGCAGGTGGTGGTATTCGGGCTACCGGGTAACAGGTCGTTGGTCAGCGCCAGGGCGCAGATCACCGCTTCAACCGCGCCGGCAGCACCGAGGGTATGGCCGGTGGCGCCCTTGGTTGAACTACAGGCGACGCGATCACCGAAAATGCTAGCCACCGCTTTGCCCTCAGCCGCATCGTTGGCCGGCGTCGCAGTGCCGTGCAGATTAATGTAATCAATGGCCGAGGCGGGCAAACCGGCGCAGCGCAGCGCGCCTGCCATGGCCAGCTTGGCCCCGAGGCCATCGGGGTGCGGCGAGGACATGTGATAAGCGTCACTCGATTCGCCGGTACCGAGTAGCAGGACGGAACCGCTTGTTGGCTGAGCAGGCAAGCGTTCAAGCAAGGCAAAGGCGGCGCCTTCGCCGACCGAAATACCGTTACGCACCACATCGTAAGGGCGGCAAGGTTCGGGCGAGGTGAGTTGCAGCGAGGCAAAACCGTAGAGCGTGGTCAGGCACAAGGTATCGACCCCGCCGACCACAGCGGCATCTATCGTGCCGCAGGCAAGTTGGCGGGCAGCAGCGGCAAAAACCTTGGCGCTTGATGAACAAGCGGTGGAAACGGCCAGCGCCGGGCCTTCCAGCCCGAAATACTCGCGGGTGAATTCGGCCAGCGAGAAGGAATTGTGAGTGGTGCGGTAGATGAAATCGTCGGGCAACCTGCCGGTTTCCGGATCACAACGCCGGTAGGCCAGCTCGGTTTGCAGAATACCGGCGGTACTGGTGCCGAGAAAAATGCCGACCCGACTTTTCCCGTAACGGGTGATGGCCTCTCTAACGCGGTCGCCAAAACCATCGGCTTCGAGACCGAGTTGGACCAGACGGTTATTGCGGCAATCGAATCGCGCCAAATTTTTTGGCAGTTTTTGCCCGTCGACCGTAACAACTTCGCCGATCCAGGTATCGAGCTTTACGGTTTCAAAAATGCAGGGTTTGAGTCCGCTGTGATTGTCTCGCAGCCCCGCCAGGGTGGCTTCAAGCCCTTTACCGAGGCAGGTGGTGGCGGTGTAGCTGGAAAGGAGCAAGGGGGTCACAGCAAGCCTCGGATGGATCGGTACAGCATTTTAACCGGCTAATAGATATGCGGAATGAAACGGTGCGTACGTTGCATGTAATGCGCGTAAGACTCGCCAAAATAGGCCAAACATTCGCGCTCATCCGTTTTGGCCGTGAGCAGCAGTAAAAAGCTGGTGACAATAGCCACAACAATACCGATCTGGCTGGGTGCTTGAAAATAGGCGCCCCAGGTTAATGCCAGCAGCGAGGTGTACATCGGATGGCGAATGTATTTAAAAATACCAGTGGTCACCAAAGCGGTAGTTTTCTCAAATTCGTAGAGCGAACCGTCCTGACGCTCGCCACTCGCGGTACCTTGCTGACGCAGGGCACGATGGCCGCTGTAAACCAACAGAATGCTCGCCAACATCAGTATCCACGAAGCGGTCTGATGCGCTGAAAACGGCTTGGTGCCCCATGGTTCGTGATTCAGCACAAAGAGCACCAAAATGCCTTCCCAGGCAAAAAACCGATAAAAGCCGTGGCTGCCGGGGTGACTCAGGGGCTTGCGCGACCACCAGAGGAGCACCGCAGATCCTGCGAGCATAATGAAAATATCGATGAGAAGTCGGCTCATTTTGGTACCCGGCAAATTAACATGATGTTGGCGAAGGGCTTACCTTCGCTCATCGGCATGGTTTCAACATTAAAACCTGTATTTTTCAGCAGATCGATCCATTCCGCCAGCTTGCGTCCATAAAGCGTCGGCAAACGGTGACCGCGTACGAAGGTCACTGCATGATCGACCCAGTTACAAATATGGTAAGGCAAGCCGGCATCGGCATCGCCAACCCGGGTGAGGAACAAGCCGCCGGGTGGCAGGGCCGCGTAGATGCGTTTGATAACGTCCTTTTGCCGCAGGTGGTCGATGTAATGCAACGCATCCAGGATGGTCACAACATCGGCCTGACCAAAATCAACCTTGCACATGTCTCCCTGACGAATATCGACCAGCGGATGATGGGTGCCAAAAGCCTTGGCGGCGCGATCGACATCCTTTTGCATCAATTCAAAACCACGCAGGCTGAGCGGCCTGGGGGCTGTCGCCCAATCTCTCGGCCAGTTGCCTTGTTCGTAAAGATTTCGCGCCGCCAGCAACCAGGCGAACAAGCTACCCTGGCCGCAACCGAGATCAAGAAAACGGGCCTCAACCGGGAATATGCCGCGTTTCAGCAATTCACGAAAAATACAGTCGGAGGAAAGTTTGCCGCGCGCATAGTGGTAGGCAAAGTGCGTCCCGGAGCGGAAGGGGCGGCTGGCATCGTCGAGCAGGGTTTGCAGGAAGCGTGAGGTCATTTCAGAGCAGCAGAAAGGGTAACGGGAATCAGCCGGCGTTCGGCAAAAAGTTGGAGCAGGCGCGGCAATACGACCAAGATCACGGGCTCACCATCAGCGGTTGGTGCAGCATGACCATCGTGTAGCAGCAAGATATCACCAGCGGCGAGATTGACCACCAGTCGATCGTAAACCACTTGCGGGTCGCCCTCACTGGTGTCGTAAGGGCGGCGCGTCCAGGAGGCGAGTTTTAGGCCAAGGCGCGACAAAACCGGATCGAGTAGCGGATTGCGCAAGCCGGCGGTAGGACGGAAGAATTGTGGCGGTCGACCGGTAATTTTCCCCAATTTTTCTTGCGCTGCGCTGATGTCGGCCCGCATTCTGCCCATGCCAAAGAGGGCGAAAATCCAGGAATGCGAGTCACCATGGTTTTCCACGCTATGACCGCGCACGACAATTTCCTGACACAAGGCCGGATATTGATCGGCGTAGCGGCCAATGCAGAAAAAGCTGGCTTTGGCCCCGGCGGCATCGAGCAAATCGAGGACGCGCGGTGTGACCAAAGGGTCAGGGCCATCGTCGATGGTCAGGGCAATTTCCCGACGCTGGACGGCAGCCGCCGGCAGGCGATTCAAATTGGGGCCGAGCAGGGTCGTACGCGGCAACAAGCCGGCGACGGTCAGCAGAATCTGGTTGATCACTACGGCCCCCAGCGCCCACAGCCACCAACCCGGCGCCAGCAGCCAGGCGACGACGGCCAGCGCGTGGATGAGTATCGAGAGTTTAACGAAGGGGGTGGGTTTCCAGGCTTGCGGCATGTCAGCTCAGGAGCGCACGGCTATCGAGGAAATGTTCCCACAAAAGTTGCCAGACCGGCCAATCGTGATCGCCGGGCAGGGCGCAGCGGGAAGCAGGCGGGAAACATTCGGCAATTTGTTGCATGCCTTCAGCAAAGCGATCTTCAGTGCCATAGCCGACAAAAACCGGGAACCCGGTCGGGGGATTTTGCAGCCAATGCCAGGCGCGAAACTCCGGGTCGGTCATTTCCTCGCTGATTGGCTGCCATACCGACATGCCGCCAGCGCGGGCAATCGCATTGGTGGTCAATCGACTGCCGGGATAGGGGGCAATCAAACACAAACCATCAACCGAGCCCGGCGTATCGGCGTTGTGGCAAAGCGCCAGCAAGCCACCGAGGGAAATACCGCCGAGCCAGATTTTCTGATAGCCCTGCGCGCGCGCCGGTTCGATGATTTCTCTTTGCAAGGCGGGCAAAGCCGCCCCTGAAGAAATCGCCTCCAAATCGAGGTCGACCGTAACCATATCAAGTGCCAGTTGGCGCTGGGTAATGGCGCTATAAAACCCGGATTTTTCATAATCCTCGGGCTTCATGTAAGCGCCGGGCAGCATGATGATCAGGGTCGAGGCGCCCACCGTTTGCTTGAGCGTACGCAAGAGCTGGCTCATGATCGGGTTTCACGTGAAACGAAAATGGCCGAGAGCAGCAGTGCGAGAATGGCTCCCGGCCCGACCGTCACACCCACCGCATGCAGCACCGGCACCTTGGACAAGGCCAGCGTACCAAAGCCGATTGCCGTGGTGCAGGTCGCCAGCAGCATCGAGGCCAGCGTTTCAGGGTCGAGTGAATGATGGGCTTCGACCCGGTCAAAAAACAGGGCGTAGTTCGAACCAACGGCAACGATCAGCAACATGCCAACCAAGTGCAGCAAATGCAGGCGTTCGCCCACCACATGCAACCCGGCAACGACAATCACCACCGCCAGCACCAGGGGCGTCATGACCGCCAGCAAACGACGCGGCGAACGCATGTTGATCGCCAGTACCGTCAGGATGGCCAGCAAACCGGCCAACGATAGCAGCATGGCCTCTTGCAGATAATCGTTGTAGAGCTTGTCGAATTCCACTTTCATGTCGACAAACATCGCCCCTGAGCCGGCCAGCGCAGTGCGCACCTGATCGGCATCAATCGCCTCCTGCCCCGTTCGCAAAGGCAATAAAACGCTCCAGCCTTTGGCTTGCGGCAAGAATAGTGCATCAACGGCCAGCGCCAGACTGGTGCCGTTTAAATCTTCACGCAGCAGATTGGGCGCCTGTCGCGCCGCATCGATAGCGACGAGAAACGGGCCTAGCTTGTCGGCGGCCAGCGGTGAGTCCAGCAAAGCCGCTTGCAGCCTTGACCGCACTTCATCCGCGCTGGGCAGGCTGGCACGCCGGGCATGCTGACTGGCCAGGCTGGGCAGAAAACGCGCCGGGCTATCGTAACCGCCAATTTGGCCGTTGGCGACCAGACGATCAAGTTGCGCGCCCGCCTTTTCTGCCGCTTGCAGGGCAGCTTCACGATCCGGCGCGTTGATGACTGCCAGATAGCGCGAATCCGCCGCGCCGATATCGCTACGCAGCGCCATGTCAGTGACTTGATCAGCCTGACTAACGGGGCTGAGCGCTGACATTTCAGGGTTCCACAAGTGGTTGCGCTGACTGACGAGTAGCGTGGCCGAGGCCAGCGCCAGCAGCAAAACCGGCCAGCGCCAGCGCGGTAACACATGAATGATCTTTTCCAGCGTCTTGCCCAAGGGCGCCAGATCACGCATTTTCGGCGCCGAAACACTGAGTTGCGGCAGGACAAAACGCGTCACCAACGCTGCCGTAAGCACGCCGCTCAAGGCATACAAACCCAGTTGCGAAAGGCCAGGGAAGCCGGAAAAGAGCAAGGCGCCGAAGCCAAAAATCGAGGTCAATACGCCCAGTCGTATCGTCGGCCAGAAGCGTTCCCGCCAGGCATCAATCCCGGTGCGACCCGATTGCACAAAATAGTAAATCGAGTAATCCACCGCTTCGCCAATCAGCGCCGAACCAAAACCGACAGTGATGCCGAAGACCGTGCCATAAACCAGACTGACCGCCACGACCCCGGCCAGCGCGCCGGAAACAACAGGCAGCAAGCTAAGCGACAGTAATTTGAAAGAGCGATAAATCGAAAACAACACGGCAATGATGACCACGCTGCTGATTAGCGACAGGCGGGCCACTTCATTTTTTATGGTTGCGCGCGAATTGACCGCAAACAAACCGGGGCCGGAAAGCTGAAGCCGGGCGCCACTCAGCCCGGCGCGCTGCGCCGCTGCTTTGAAGTGAGCGCGAATTGCCTCAATGGCCTGCTCTTGGCCATCAGTATCGGAACCCAGCGCCTTGGTTTGCACCAGCAACATGGCGCGCTCGCCGTCGCGTGAAGCCCAAACACCTTCCCGGCTATTCGGTTGCGATCCCGCGTTGAGGCTGCTGAGCAGGGTGACGAACTCGCCGGTCGGATCTTGCGGAATTAGCGGCTTGATCATCATGCCGGCCGGCGAGGCGAGCAAATCGACACTGTCGCCAATGGCTGATTTCAAGCCCGCCACCGTAAAGCGCTCGGCAGTGACTTTGCTGCTGAGCAAATAGCGATGCTTGAAGAGAAAATCCCTATCCACGGTCTGGCTGGCCGCCTCACCATTCTGTACCGAGACAAAATCGGGCATTTTTTCGAGTTGACCGCGCAATTCGCGCGACAACTCAGCGCGCTGTTTGGCGTCGGCCCCATCAATCGCCAGCATCAATAAACGCGAAACGACGCCTTCCTTGAACTGATCAACCAGCACTTGCTGCTCGGCGGTCGGATGCGCCGGCAGGATGAAGGACATGTCGGCTGAAAACCGACTGTTCCAGACAATGGCCGCCCCCGCCAGCATGGCCAGCAGCCAGAGCAGGAAAGTGCGGCCAGCGGCTTGCTTCACTTGGTCTCGATCGCTTCGATGGTCATCAGCGAGCGATCACCATCGGCTTGCAGGTATTCAATACTGCGAATCTGGCTTTTGCTGCCGGTGACAATAATGCGCACCACCAGGGCGGCGATTTTCTGTTCGCTGGGCATTAGTGTAAGCACCCACTTATCCGAATTCCCTGACAGATAAAGGCCATAGTTTTTCTCCAGCGCTGCGCGGTTGCCGGTGAGCGTGCCGCGTATACTGTCAATAAAGGCCAGCGCTTCGGGCTGATTGCTCAGATTGATGCTGAGTTTTTGCCCTTCGCGCTCGATGCTGAGCAGATCTTTGTCCAGCGTCAGCAGTTCCGGTTTGGGGGTCAGCGTGCGTTTTTCCAGACGATCAGGCGCGGTATAGGACATTTCCCCGGTCGAGATAACCGGCTTGTCGAGCAGAGAGATGGTCCTTTTCTCGACAAATTTGGCTTTGCCGCCTTTGTGTTTGGCCAGATCGTTCATCAACTGCGCCACATCGAAGGCGGCATAAGCCGGCAGGGTGAACACTAAAAACAGGCAGGCAATAAGTCGTTTCATGATTTTTTCTGCCAGAAATCGAAAAAATTGAACCAGTTATAGGGTGCTATCCGGCAAAAATGGCTCAAGCGATCCGCGTAATGCTGCTGCGCGGCGAAAATCTCTTGTTCACGCATTTCGCGGCTGGTTTCTGAAAAATCGGCCAGCGGCTCAAAATGGATCTGATAACGGTTGCCGCCGAGATAAAGCCCGGTCATGAAAAATACCGGGCGGCGCAGCATCGCTGCCATGCGGAAGGGGCCAACCGGGAAGGGCGCCAATTCGCCGAGAAATTCGTGGTCGACCGTCAGATCATCGCCCAAAGCGCGATCAGCCAGCATCCCGACCAGATAACCCTGATCCAGTTTTTCGCGTGCTTCAAGCATGGATTCCATTTTGCCCAGGGCAATGATGTCTTGGGTAGCGGCGGGGTTGATTGCCTCCAGGGTTTGATTGATCTTTCGCGCATTTTCTTCATACATCAACATGGCGATTTTCAGCCCGGCCTTGCCGCGCCCGGCGGCACGCAGCACCTCGAAACTGCCCAGATGCGCACCGATCAACAGCGCGCCGGGCTGTTTTTCCAGTGAAGCATGCAGCGCCTCGGCGCCGATCACTTCTATATCAAACAGGTCAAAACGGTCGTTGAGCAGGTAAATGCGGTCGTGAATGGTGCTGGCGAAGTAAAAAACGTGGCGAAAACCATCCGACCATTGGGCCCAGCGATTGAGCGCCCGCGCCAGGTATTTTCGGCTGGCCTTGCGCGCCTTGGGGGCGAACAGGACGTAATAAGTGGCGATCCCGTACAGCACCAAGCGGCCAATGCTGCGCCCCAAGGTCAGTGAAATCCAGACCATCAACCGGAGAATGGCAAGATTGCTGCGCTCTTGCTGACGCAACCAGTTCGGGGCGGGCGGATGCGTCATGGCGTGGGGGGCGTCAGGCTGCCGGAAGCGACATCGCGTTCAGCGGTACGCACGGAAAAGGCAATGGCTCCGCTTGGCTTTTGCTGCAAAACAAAAGTGAGCACCTCCCCCGGCCCGACCGGGCTGAGAAATTTGGCATTGCCGATTTGCCACTGGGCAACCGATGCAGCGATGAATTGTTCAGCAAACAAAATGGCACGATCAAGTAAAACCACGCCCGGCACAATCGGTCGACCCGGAAAGTGCCCAGCAAAAGTCGGGTGATCAGCCGGCACCGGCCAGGAATACTCAGCGCTCGACATGCTCGACCTTGGCGGCATAAAGCGCCTGGAGATTGCTGCGCGGCAATTTGCCGGTGCTGTTACGCGGCAGTTGATCGAGAAAAACCAGCGGGCGCGGCAGGAAAATGGCATCGACACGCTGGCGCAACTCGGCCAGCAGTTGGCGGCTGCTCAATCCGGGCGCGACAACAAAGGCGCACAGGCGGGTAATGCCGTCCGGCGACTCATGATCGGGCAGAAAAAACGCCGCATCGGCAACACCGGGAATCGCAGCCATCTGGTGATTCAAGTAGGCCAGCGAGGTGCGCTTGCCGGCAATATTGATCAAATCGGCATGTCGGCCATGCAGTAAAAAACGGCCATCGGTGCGGATTTCAATGACGTCGGACAAAGGCACACGGCCTTCGACATGGCCGCCGAAAGCGATGGTTTCGCCGTTTTCCTGCTCAAGCTGCACAGCACTCAACAGATCCCAGGCGAGATCAGCCGTGGTTTGCCGACTGGCCAGTTGGCCGCTTTCGGTTGAGCCGTAGATTTCATAAAGCGGGGCCTTGAAACGCGCTTCGGCTTCACTGGCCAAGCTGACAGAAAGCGGCGCAGTGGCGGAGAGCAGCATATCGACTGCCGGCAATTCAAGACCGGAGGCCAGCAAGGCGGAAAGATGGAAAGGCGTGGTGACCAGCAGGCGCGGCTCGGGTACGGCATTGAGCGCCGCGACGATGTCCTGCGGATAAAACGGCTTTCCGGCCCAGAATGGCGAGTTGCCGTGCAAGGCGAGCAATACCGTCGATTCAAAACCGTAGCTGTGCTGTGCCGGTACGGTGCCGACAATACTGTGCGGCTGATCGAGCAAACCGAGGCGCTGAGCTTCGGCGCGCCCATTAAGCACCAACCGTCCCCAGGATTTGCCGTGGGCTACCGGGGCGCCGGTCGAGCCGGAAGTAAATAGCTGGACTGCCTCGAAATTCGCTGGAATGAGCGGAATTTTTGCCACTTTTTCGGGGTTGACCCTAGGGCCAGCAGTTGTTTCTGTGGTCGTAAGACTTTGCGGAAAATCGAGGCGCGGCAGGTCGAGATGATCGAATTCGCTGTCGCACAGGCAAAACACATCCGGGCAAGTGGTTTTGATCTGGCGCAGCGTTTCAGCCGCTTGCGAAGATGGCTGCAAGCTGGTTTTGCCGGAAATCAATCCGGCAGCCAGACCCACCGTAAAGTGATAGCGATCCTGGCAAACATTGAGCAGGTGTTTTCCCGCCGGCAACAGCGCCGCCAGCGCCTCGACATCGGCCAAAAAATCGCGCACCCGCAGCGCGCCATTCGGGCGATAGGCAAAAATAGCATCGAGGCTGGCGTGGCCAAGTAGCGGAACGGCGCTCATGGTTGTTCAGGCCGGCGGCGTTCGGTCGATAGCCGATAACCACGGAGGGTGTCGGCAAAGCTGGATTTGTCTTCCGGCGGCAACATGCGCATGCGCACCAAGTGCTCAACGACAAACATCAGGACAATCAGCAGCAAACTGAGCAGATTGGCAAAAGCCGACCAGGCGGCAGCCGAAGCAAAGAAGAAAAGGCCAACTGAAACGGTCGCCATGCCGAAGAAAAATATCGTCCAGGCAATCGTTACGCCGCGCGTGTAACGCTCTTTGAGCAGCGAAATTTTCCCATCATGCGCCAGCAGTGCAAAGTGCGTGACCAGCGGACGGCGTCCGGCGAGCAAGGTGCGGCCAAACAGGATGCCGAGCGCCAGATTAGTGCCCAGGTGCTGGATGAAGTAGAGCAAGGCCACATTCTGCCGGACGGTAGGCCAGATCAGCGCCAGGCCGCCGATCATCGCCAAGCCGCCAATGACCATCCACAGTGGATTGCTAACGCGCCACAGCAAGATGATCACGATGGCGACTAACGGTGCGGCAGCCATTGCTGCGGCAAAATTGGACGTCCCATCACCGGCGCTACCGTAATGTGCCAAAACTGCCCAGGCAAGAACCAGTACCCCGATGGCGAGTCCGCGCAACAGGGCGCCCGGGGTCAAGCCAATCATTTTGTCCGCTGGCTGGCGATATGTGCGGTCAGGGCGCGCAGCGAAACGAAAATACGGGTGTTGTCCTCGTTATCCGAGCGCAACTGAAAACCGTAGCGCTTGGATATCACCAGCGCCAATTCGAGAATATCGATCGAATCCAGACCCAAGCCTTCGCCAAAGAGCCGAGCATCCGGCTCGATCTCGCTGGCATTCATTTCAAGATTGAGCGCCGAGATGATCAGCTCTGCAACTTCCGGCAGCAAAGCTTCGACAATTTCCGGGGTGATAGCGTCAGACATGAGAGATATTTTCCGTCAATTTAATGAGCGACTGCACGAAACGCGAGCACCGCGTTACTGCCGCCAAAAGCAAAGGAATTGGAAAGCGCAGCACGCAAAGGCAGGCCGCGACGGGCGCTGGTAACGTGATCGACACCAAGACAAGCGGGTTCGACTTCCTGAAGATGCGCCGTCGGCGGAATCGCCTGTTGTTGCAGCGAGAGCACCGTAATAATGGCCTCAATCGCACCAGCGGCACCCAGTTGATGGCCGTGCATCGATTTGGTGGCGCTCACCGGCAAGCGGCTGGCCAACGCACCAAAAACTTCGATCAAGGCCGCGACTTCGACCGAGTCACCTTCCGGCGTCGCCGTACCGTGCGCGTTGACGTAATCGATCTCGTCAATGCTCAAGCCACCATCCGCCAGCGCCGTTTGCATCGCCCGGCGCTGGCCGTCAGCTTCCGGACGAACCAGATGACTATGGTCACTAGTGGCGCCATAACCCACAATTTCGGCATAAATTTTTGCCCCGCGAGCTTGCGCGTGCGCCCAGTCTTCCAGCACCAGCGCCGCGCCGCCTTCACCCAGCACCAAGCCGCTGCGATCAGTACTGAACGGGCGACAGGCGTGCGGCGCGCTGAGCTCATCACCACTGGCCAGGATACGCAAGGCTTCCCAGGCACGAACAACGCCGTAGGCCTGAGGTGACTCGGAGCCACCGGTGAGCATGACCGGTGCTTCACCGCTGCGCACGCGACGAAAAGCTTCGCCAATCGCAATGGAAGATGAAGCACACGCCACGGTATGCGTCATGCTGACGCCGCCCAGGCCAAGCTGAATCGAAATGTGCGCATTGGCCGCATTGTTCATGCCAAGAATAACCGACAGTGGGGCCACCCGTGGGCGACCGTTCTGCCATAACTCGCGGTAACCTTTTTCATAAGCCAGCACGCCGCCCAAGGCAGTGCCCCAGGAAACACCCCAATTTTCGCGCTCTTTTGGCGGTTGACCGCGCGTAAAGCCGGCATCTTCCCAGGCCGAGAACGCCGCCGCAGTTCCCAACTGGGTAAAGCGATCCATCATTCCCATCAGTGGACGACCCAGCGTGGCTTCAGCATCAAAAAATGGGCAATGGACAAAAGGCACAGCCAGGGGGCGAGGCACATCGTCGGTGCGCAGGAAGCTGACAGCCGACTCGCCCGCCAGTAGTCGCCTGAAGAAATCGTTGAGATCACCACCAAATGGACTGATCAGCCCCAGCCCGGTTACCGCCACCCGCCGCCGCTGATTCATGGCTCAGCTTTGTTCGCTACGCAAGCGATCCATCAGCACCACCATCTCGCCCACGGTTTTGGGGCTTTTCAGGCCCTTGGCGAGGGTGATGCCAAAGCGATCCTCAAATTCAAACATTAACTCAAGCATCATCAAGGAATCGATCCCCAACTCAGTCAGGCGCGCCTCAGCCACAACCAACTCAGGCAATACGCCCAGGCGGTTCTGGAGAAATTCGCGGATCAAGGCTAGGGAGTCCATAATTGGGCGCCATTTTAGCCCAAGCCCTGCTATTTACAAAAAATCGCGAACTTTTTAGAGCACTTGGCTCAGTGTTTGCAAAAAAACTTTTGCCTCGACAAAACCGACGACCCGAATGGTTTTAATTTCTTTGCCAGATTTATCAAAAAACAGGATGCCGGGCGGGCCAAAGAGGCCAAATCTGGCCAATAACGCCTTGTCGTCAGCATTATTGGCAGTGACATCCGCCTTCAACAACTTGAAACCGGCGAGTTTTGCCTGAACGGCGGCATCAGAGAAGGTAAAACGCTCCATTTCCTTGCACGAAACACACCAATCCGCGTAAAAATCGAGCATCACCGGTTGACCGGCAGCCAAAACTTTGGCCTCCAGATCAGCCAGAGAAACGACGGGTTCAAACGGCAATTTTTTGGGCTCAGCCGCCACTGCCTGCCCACGTAGACCTGCCAGCGGTTGCAGCGGATCACGACCACCGGCCAGCGCCCCGATCAGCAGTGCGACACCGGTCACCAGCATGAAAATCCCGATGCCTTTCCAGAAGCGCTGCCAACCTTTGGCATTCGCTGGCAAAGGGTCGAGAGCATGGAGATAAATCGCCGGAATGATCAACAGCGCCGCCCAGGCCAGCATTTGCACAATAGCGGGAATCACCGGAGAAATCAGCCAGACAGCGGTAGCCAGCAACAGCACGCCGAAGAACTTTTTGACCGCCTCCATCCAGGCCCCGGCACGCGGCAGCAAAGTACCCGCCGACAAACCGACAATCAGCAAAGGCACGCCCATGCCCAGCGCCATGACGAACAGCGCAACGCCACCGAGTACCGCATCGCCGGTTTGGCCGATGTAGAGTAGCGCCCCGGCCAGCGGTGCAGCGACACAGGGGCCAACGATCAGCGCCGACAGCGCGCCCATGACAAAAACCCCAATCCCGCGCCCGCCCTGCAAGTGCCCCGATTCTTCCGACAATTTGCTTTGCAGCGAACTCGGCAACTGCAACTCATAGAAGCCGAACATCGAAAACGACAGCACGACAAAAACCAGCGCAAACGCACTCAGTACCCACGGGCTTTGCAAGGCAACCGAGAGCAGGGTGCCGGTCATCCCTGCGGCGATACCGGCAGCGGCATAGGTGACAGCCATGCCCAGCACATACATCAGCGACAAGGCAAAACCACGGCCACGCGACACCTTGTGCCCCTGGCCGGCGATGATGCCGGACAAAATGGGAATCATCGGGAAGACACAGGGCGTCAGTGACAGCCCGAGTCCAGCCACGAAGAAAAAGGCCAAAATAGCCCAGAAGCCCGCGTCTTTGAGCAAACCGGCGATCTTGCCGCTCTCGTCACCGTCAACCGGGCTGGCGCCAGACGGCGGCGCACTGGCCGGGTCGGGCAACTCAACGCTAACCATCTGGCTCTGTG
>JAQTZQ010000257.1 GCA_028687645.1 Rhodocyclaceae bacterium | reverse complement strand
GGGAGCACCTTATCGGAAATCGTTACCAGTCCTGCACGCTCCAGTTCGTCAACATCGCGCTTCACCGCGCTGCGGTCTCGATGCAATCTTTCCGAAATCTGCGTAATCGATCCCGGCATTTCTTTCACTGCCCGGAACAGTGCTAAGCGAGCCACCGTAATGAGCTTCATCACGTCAGCCGGGTCTTCAAAGCTGACAATACGCTCATCGGGTAGCCGTTCGCCACGATCCGCCGCCCTGGCCAATTGACGGCCACGCTTGAAGAATTCTTCTTCCGTTCCTGTCTTGATGGTGAGTTTGGTCATTTGCAGTCCTTCAGGCCAATCCAGTCTTGTTCAAAACGCGCTTCAGTGTCTACGAAACTGAGAAACTCGACAGGTTCAACGACGCCGAAATAGTGGCGGTGATGACCATCATGGGCGTTGTCATAGCCCACGACGCGCCCGTTATCGCCAGCATGAATGTTGTGATTGATATAGGCAAGGTTGTACCGGGTGATCTTCCCGGTGACCTCATCGACCCACACCTCTCGGCGCAGCTTCCCGTTCCCGCGCTTATCAGAAATTTTGTGAGATTCATCGATGATTTTTACATCAGCCATGACTTATTATATCATGGCTGGCAGCCTTCTGGGCAGCCACACAATTAGGCTTCAGCACCCAAGCATTGGCCGAAACAAAACACAGCCTGGCTGGCACTTAGCAAAAAGAGTCTCGAACTGGCGCTAAACACACTGTTTGTCGAAGCCTAAAGAAAACCGGCTTTACGCCGGTCTTTTTTTGCCTCAGTTTCCGCTTTGGATTAGGAATTGTTCCTTATCAAGCCCTGCAAGCCAATTCGGAACACGACCTCGCCCGGTCCACGTTTCCCCTGTTTCCTGGTTGCGGTATTTGACCGGCACGGCGGCGCTTTCGCGCTTTTTCTTGCCCGGCATGATTTCATCCGCCGTTAGTCCGAAACGGAGAACTTCCTGGCGAACCATAGCAAGGACTTTTGTCCGCTCTTCTTTTTTCTTTTGCTCAATACGGCGCGTTAATTCCGCTTGTTGCGCTTCCAGCTCGTCAAGGCTTTCATCTGTTCCCATAATTTTCTCACTTTCAATTTGGTTTTATAAATCCGAATCGGATTACCGCAAGTATAGAAAACAAGTTTAAACGCCGTCAATACTGTTTCTGAAAATATCGCTTAGGCAAATAACCCCCATCGCTAAAATTTAATCATTCCAGAATTAAAGCGAGGGGAAAAAAATGAAACTCAAGAAAATTGCAGCGGCAACAATGTGGCTTCCCGGCCTCGATCCTAGCGAGTTTTCTAGTGCCGCACCCGACCATTCGACTGATGCGGAAATCATTCCTTTCCCGGTTGCCGCTATTGTGCGTCAAGCACCGGTTTTAAAAGCTACTTGGCCGGCAATTCCCGCCGATGTCTTTGATTCAACAATTACCCCATTGGCGAAATTCAACGCCAATCTGGCCGCAATTCAATTGCTGCGCGATCTTGAAAGCGCTGATCGCCTGCCGTCTGAAGGCGAGCGCAATACCCTGCATTGCTATACCGGGTGGGGTGGCTTGCCCCAAGCGTTCAATGATGCGCAGAAAGACCCGTCTTGGGCGGCACGTTCCGTTGAATTACGCGGCTTGCTGTCTGAAGCCGAATGGCAATCAGCGCAGGAATCAACACCGAATGCCCATTACACCAGCCTTACCGTAATCAAGGCGATGTGGGACGCGGTTGAGCGTCTAGGCTTCAAAGGTGGTCGTGTGCTTGAGCCGTCAGCCGGTGTCGGCTATTTCATGGGCGGCATGCCTACACATTTAGCCCAGGCGTGCGACGTGAGCGCAATTGAGCTGGATGATATTAGCGCCCGGATTTTGAATAAGCTGTATGGCGATAAAGCCAATGTGATGCACGGTGGCTTTGAATCATCCTCATTGCCAGATGGCTTTTTCGATCTGGCTATTTCCAACGTACCGTTCGGCAATTATGGTGTCAGTGAGCATCGCAACGTCCCATATTCAAAATTTCTGATTCACGACTATTTTTTCGCCCGTGCGCTTGATTTGGTTCGCCCTTCCGGTTTGGTGGCCTTTATTACCTCTTCCGGTACCCTGGACAAACACGAAGAGAAAATCCGCGCCCACCTGGCCGGTAAAGCTGATCTGGTGGCGGCTATTCGTCTTCCGAGTACGGCATTCAAAGCAATTGCCAATACCGAAGTGACTGCCGACATCATCATCCTGCAAAAACGGGCGGCGGACGGTAAATCAAATCAAATGGCCTCTTGGTTGAAGTCGTCGATGTTGCCGACCAGTTCCCCGATTCACGGCGAGCCCACGACTTATCAAAGTCATTATTTCCATATCAACGAGTATTTCATCAAAAATCCGGCCAACGTAATTGGCAAAATTCACTTGGGCGGTGGCGCTTATCGGTCGCAGATAACCTGCCTGTTCGATGGTGATCTTTCGCTTTCTCTTGCCGAGCAAGTTGCTGCTTTGCCAGAAGGCATTTATCAGGAACGCAACGCACAAAACACGCCTTCCTTAGTTTCCGTAACGCCCGGTGGCCCCGAAGGTTTTTATCTCATTGACGGCGTTCTGTACGAGAAAACCGGCAGCACGGCGCAGCTTGTCGACGCCCCGCAAAAGAAGACCGACCGCATTATCGGGATGATCCGGATTCGGGACGCCGCACGCGAGTTGATCAACGCTCAGCCGGTGACCGAGAATGATGATTTGCTGGCCGCTTATCGCCTGGCGCTGAATATGGCCTACGACCATTTTGTGAGCCAGTTCGGCGCATTGTCCGAGCGTGCCAATCGCCTAGCTTTCCGCGCCGATCCCGCAGCGCCCTTGCTGCTCTCCCTCGAAAATCTGAATGCGATCACGGGGAAAGCCGAGAAATCGGATATTTTCAGCCGCCGTACTGTCGGCGCGACCCGCCGCCTCGATAAGACCGACAACCCCCGCGAAGCCATGCTGGCCAGCATTGCCGAACTGGGCTGTATCGATGAAACCCGGATTGCCGCGCTGATGGGTGCTCCCGCTTCCTTTGCACTGGCGACGCTGGAGGCCGACGGTCTGGTGTTCCATGATCCCGAATCGCTGCGCTGGGAACCGGCTGATGCTTACCTGTCGGGCAATATCCGCCAGAAGCTGAAAGCCGCCCGTGCCTCGGGTTCGCGCTATGCCCTGAACGCAAGCGCTTTGGAAGCCATTATTCCGGCCGATCTGACGCCGCAGGAAATTTGCGCCCGTATCGGCTCGACGTGGATTCCCATCGCCGATTACGAGGCGTTTCTGAATACGATCACCGAAAGTTCCGGTAACGTCGTGGAGTTTTCCGCACTGGTGGGCACCTGGGCCGTTAAAGAGGATTACCGCGCTCGTTATTCTGTCAGCGCAACGCAAACCTATGGCACTTCGCGGATCAACGCGGTCGAGCTATTTACGATGGCACTGAATCAGGTTTTGCCGACCATCACCGACCCGACATTCGATGGCAAGCGCACGGTGAACCAGTTGGAGACCATTGCCGCACGCGAAAAGCAGCAAGCCATTCGCGATGCCTTCTCTGCTTGGTTGTGGAACGACGACGACCGCGCCAGCCGCCTTGTCCGCCTTTATAACGATGGCTTCAATTCAACGGTACCGCGCAGCTTTTCCGGCAATCACCTCGACCTTCCCGGCTTCACCCATTGCGTGACCTTGCACCAGCACCAGAAAGACGCCATTTGGCGCATTATCAGCAGTGGCTATAACACCTTGCTTGCGCATGTCGTGGGTGCAGGCAAGACGCTCACCGCGATTTGTGCCGGCATGGAACAGCGCCGCTTGGGCCGCGCCAACAAGCCGCTCTATGTCACGCCAAACCACATGCTGGCCCAATTCACGAACGAGTTTTTGCGTGCCTATCCGTCCGCCAAGTTGCTGATGGCAACCAAAGACGACCTGGCAGGGGATTCCCGCCGCCAATTTCTGAGTCGGATTGCGACCGGTGATTGGGATGGCGTGCTGATGACCCAAGCCAGTTTTGAGCGAATTAAAATGAGCGATGATCACATGGCTGGGTACATCCAGGCTGAATTGGATCGTATCGAAAACGCCATTCGGGAAATCAACGGCGACCGAGGCAACCGCATCGTCAAGGAATTGGCCCGTGCGAAAAAACAATGGCGCGTCAAACTCGATGCCCTGTCCGCCAAAAATCGCAAAGATGACATGCTGAATTTTGAGGACTTGGGTATCGACTGGTTGTTCATAGACGAGGCGCACGCATTCAAAAATTTATTCCGTTTCACTAAAATGAGTCGGATTGCCGGGTTGCCCAATACGAATTCCGAACGCGCTTTCGATATGTTCGTGAAAACGCGCTATGTGATGGCCAAGCACGATCAAAA
>JAQTZQ010000075.1 GCA_028687645.1 Rhodocyclaceae bacterium | reverse complement strand
TTTTACCCCCACCCAAAATCAAGAGTAGACGCTATTTCAAACCGGTTTACAAGTGATCGTCATAAGACCATGAATGTTAACGACTTTTTTGAGAGGTTTACGACGTTTGCGTAAGCGATTGCCGTGTTAGATCAACAATTGTTGAAACTTTTGGCCTATTTGCTTAGTCCTAGTCTCTGTCGTAACCACTGAAAGATGAATCATGCAAACTGATTTCCGCATAGCCGGTCAAGGCTCCCAAGAATTTACCCTGCAACAAAATCGGGTACTGAGAAACACCTATTTTCTGCTCGCACTCTCGATGGCGCCAACGGTTTTGGGCGCCTTGGTCGGCGTGCAGATAAATTTCAGCTTTATGGCGGGCAGTCCCTTCATTGCATTCATGCTCTTCTTGGGTATTGCCTGGGGTTTCATGTGGGGTATTGAGCGAAATAAAGATAGCGGATTGGGTGTTGCCCTGCTGCTTGGCTTTACCTTCTTCATGGGACTCATGCTGTCACGCATCCTTCAGGTTGCACTGGGCTTTTCCAATGGCGGCAACATGATCACGATGGCCGCTGCTGGTACCGGTGCCATTTTCTTCGTCATGGCAACCATAGCCACGGTGAGCAAGCGCGATTTCAGCAACATGGGAAAATTCCTGTTTATCGGGATGATCGTCATACTGCTGGCCGCAGTTGCCAACATTTTCTTCCAGATTCCCGCCTTGTCTCTGGCAATTTCTGCTGCTGCGGTGATGATTTTTTCGGCTTACATTTTGTACGACATAAGCCGTATTATTCAGGGGGGTGAGACGAATTACGTATCAGCTACCTTGTCGGTCTACCTGAGCATCTACAACGTGTTTGTCGGCCTGTTGCAAATGATCATGGCTTTTACCGGCGAGCGCGATTAATCAGTCTTGACTCTGGAAAAAAGCGGCTTAGGCCGCTTTTTTTATGGCTGCTCGAATAGCGCAATAGATTCGACATGCGCCGTGTGGGGAAACATGTTGACGGCCCCAACAGAGACGAAGCGATAGCCTTTGCTATTCACCAGGATCGCTGCATCACGCGCTAGCGTGGCTGGGTTGCAGGAAACGTAGACGATCCGTTTCGGCACTGCATCGCTCAAAGCACTAACCACCTCGATCGCACCTTCGCGCGGTGGGTCAATAAGCATCTTGTCAAAGCGCCCAAGTGCCGCCAGCGAATCAGCAGTAGATTCAAAAAGATTGGCCACGACAAAATCCACCGAACTCGCCAAACCATTGATGGCCGCGTTTTCTCGTGCACGCCGAACCAACCCATCGCTCCCCTCAACCCCCAAGACGTGCGCGCCTGAACGGGCGATGGGCAAGGTAAAGTTTCCCAGTCCACAAAATAAATCGGCAATACGCTCGCTAGGCTGCGGATCAAGCAAACCCATGGCCCGGCGTACCAAAACGCGGTTCACCGCATGATTAACCTGAGTGAAGTCTGATGGCAGAAAAGCCAGAACAACAGAGAACTCCGGCAAGGTGTAAGTCAGCCGAGGTTCGCTCTCTGGATAAAAACGATAAACACTGTCGGGCCCCTTGGGCTGAACGTAAAAAACAATCTTGTGCTGATCGGCAAAGTGCTGCAATTTTTTCTCATCGCTGACCTTGAGCATTGCTGGCAAACCCAGAAGCACTGCTGTGCATTGCTCTCCCACCGCTATATCAATTTGCCGCACCTGCTCACTGACAGACAAAGATGACAATAACTCACGCAAAGGCAAGAGCACGCTGGAAACGTGGGGGGGCAAAATCCTGCATTGCTTGATATCGGCAATAAAGCTGCTGCGCCGTTCGTGAAAGCCAATCAGAACTTCCCCGCTCTTAGCCACCTTCCGAACCCCCAGGCGCGCTCGCTGGCGATAACCCCAGGCTTCCCCCTGAATCGGTGGCAGAATTTGTCCGGCGCGCACCCGCCCCACATGCCACAGCGTATCCTCCAGCACACGCTGCTTGCTTGCCAATTGCGCCATCGGCTCCAGATGCTGCATTGCACAACCACCACACACACCAAAATGTGGGCAAGGCGGCGTTACCCGGCTCGATGAGGGTGACAAAACCCGAATCAGATGTGCCAGCTCATAACTCGCCTTTTTGCGAAAGCTGGCATATTCAACGCTCTCACCAGGCAAAGCACCTTCGACAAAAATAGCCTTCCCATCCTGTCGGGCGATGCCCCGTGCCTCAAAATCCAGCGATTCGATCATCCCGATTGGCACGGTCAACTCCCAAAAAATCACCAATTTTAACAATCCGCTACACTTACGCCTATGTCACGCGAACTAATCACCGACTGGAGTACTTACCAGGCAAGTTTTGATCAGTTGCTTGGTCGGGCAAAACACCAGCTGTTAATTTACGACGAGGATCTCAGTCAATTGCGACTCGACCTCCCTTCTCGTCTGGAACAGCTAAAACGCCTGCTGGGTGATCTTCAGCCAAACAGCATACGAATTGCGCTGCGCAATGCAGAGCCGCTTCGGCGCCAACAATCGCACATGATTCAGTTTCTTGCCACACACAGCCACATCATTACCATTCAGGAAACCAACCCGCAACTAGGAAATCTGCGCGACGCCATGGTCTTGGTGGACAACCAGCACGGCCTGATACGCTTTGATCGAGAGCAAGTCCGCAGCAAGCTACTACAGGATGAAGCGGATGATATTCGCCCTTACCTGCTGCGTTTTGATGAAATCTGGAAAGAACGGGGAAACGTGCTTAGCGCCACAACCCTCGGCCTTTAGCACCCGGTAAATAGAGAATTTGCGCAGTGCAACAAATCAAACGAAGATTGCTATAATTGGTCGCTGATTGGCTGTAACCCAATCACCAAAAAACAATTTCCGCTTTATTTTTTGTCACCTGTCGATAAGGAACCCCACCATGAATAAATCCCTCCTCGTTGCTGCTCTACTTGCTGCCGCACTCTCTGCCTGCGGCCAAAAAGCTGAAACCCCAGCGCCGGCTCCTGCTGCCGCCCCGGCCCCGGCAACTGCACCAGCAGTTCCGGCCGAAGCTGCCAAACCTGCTGAAGCAGCACCTGCTGCAGCCCCGGCTGATGCTGCCCCCGCCGCACCTGCAGCAACTGATGCAGCAAAACCGGCTGACGCTGCAGCAGCCCCAGCTGACGCTGCCAAGCCTGCCGAGGCTGCTGCCGCTGACGCAGCCAAAGCCGTTGTCGAAGCCGGAAAAGAGGCTGCCGCTGACGCAATGAAGAAATAATTCAATTCTTCTCGCAAAAAAAACGGGGCCTTGCCCCGTTTTTTTTAAATACCTTTCTGAAAAATATCTCGCAAGGTATCTCTTCGATAGTTTTCGAGGCTAGATGCTCACTGTAGCTGCTCGTACAAAAGGCCGAGAATCTTCTTGGCAGTCTCTGACTTATCAACCCCGCCTTCGCTTGACAAGACCTGAACGACCGTCTGTGCACCGTTTTCGCGGACGTAGATGCGATATTGAACCTTGGAATTGGCAATCGGATCTGAACTTTTCCAGAAGGCCAGCTTGGACAACATCCCGCTGTCTTTTTTGGAATTATCGACTTCCGGATCGACATAGCGAACAAAGTACAAACCCTTCGAGCGATCGCGATCTTCGACGGTAAAACCAACACGATCAAGAGCCAAGCCAACACGACGCCAGGCACGATCAAAGCGCTCCAGCACCTCCAGCGTACCGGAACCATCATCAGCCTTGGCCAACTTTACACGCGGCTCGGCTTTGGCCGCAGCGACAGCATCGGTTGCACGTTTTTCTTCACTACCGAGACGAACCATCAGGCGACGCAGCATTTCTGCTTCCAGTTCCGGATCGGGAGGGCGCGGCTGCCAACGCGTGTTGTCCTTGGCCGAAGAGGTATAGACCTCTTCCATGCCACGGTGGCTGATAAAAATATCGGTTGAACCCGCCTCAACACCTGGCTCGAAACGAGTCCTGAATTTGTCACGCTCACCGGTCGAGTAAAGTGAATCAAGGAGCTTACCGAAGGTATTTCGAATAAAATCGTCGCCAATTTTGGCGCGATCTTCCGCCCAGTCGGTCTCCATCACCCCGGCATCCGGGCGCTCTACATTGACCAGAAAGCCAGTTTCCTGCCAGAAATCTTTAACCGTATCCCATAGCTTATCTACTGGCATGGCGACGACCAGCCAGCGCTGGTTGCCTGAACGCTCGACACGAACTTTGTCGACGGTGGGTAAAATCGTGGTGTTCTGCGCCTGCGCCTCGGGCGTGCGATCAGCACTGTAAGACGAGAAAGTAGCCGACCCCTTGCCGACAGCATCCGGAACTGAAAAACGATCATCACGCGAGACCTGTGAGAGGTCAGGCGGAATTTCGAGGGAAGGCACCTTACTGGCAGCCGATTTATATTCCACCTTGGGGGTCGAGGGGAGAGCACCACATCCTGCCGCAGCCATTGCCAAAAGCGCCAGGGTCAGGCTGGAAAGCCGATGATTCATAGTCACTCCGTCAAGCAAGCAGGCCGGCGTGCTGCATGGCAGCGCGCACTTTGGCATGATTGGCTTCAGACAAGGCCGTCAGTGGCAGGCGAATGCCGCCCGGCATCAAACCCAGTTGTTCAACCGCCCACTTAACCGGGATCGGGTTAGCTTCGCAGAACAGATCACGATGCAGGCCCAGCAGTTTGAAGTGAATTTCGCGCGCTTTGGCAACATTGCCGGCGGCGGCGGAAACACACATTTCGTGCATCAAACGCGGCGCGACGTTGGCGGTTACTGAAATGTTACCGTGGAAGCCAAGCAGAATGGAGGCGACACAGGTCATGTCATCGCCGCTGTAGAGCGCGAAACCTTTGGGCGCACGAGCGATCAGGTCGCAGGCACGATCCAGATTGCCGGTCGCATCCTTGACGCCGACAATGCCCTGCACCTGAGCTAGGCGCAGAATTGTGTCATTGGCCATGTCGGCCACGGTACGGCCAGGTACGTTGTACAGCAGTACCGGCAGTTCGACGGCTTCGGCAATCGCCTTGAAGTGGCGGTAAAGCCCCTCCTGCGTTGGTTTGTTGTAGTAAGGCACGACGGAGAGCGCCATGTCGGCACCGGCCTTTTTGGCAAACTCGGTCAGTTCGATGGCTTCACGCGTTGAATTGGCGCCGGTACCGGCAATAATCGGAATCCGCCCGGCGGCATGTGCCACCGTCACGCTGATCAGTTCGCAATGCTCATCAACATTGACGGTTGGTGATTCGCCGGTAGTACCAACAATAACGATGGCATCGGTGCCTTCTTGCACATGGAAATCCACCAGCTTGCGCAGGGAATTCAAATCGAGGCTGCCGTCCTCGTGCATGGGCGTAACAATGGCGACTATGGATCCAGTAATCATGGCCTGTTTTGTAAAAAAGTAATCGTAAGATTGTAACTGAAGGGGTTTGGCTGCGGCACGTCGCTTGGTAACAGAATGTTATTTTTCAGCGCGCCAATGCAGCTGACCTTTGGCGACGCGCATGCTGCCGGCACTGAGTTTGAGTTCGGGATGACGATCAGGTGCAGCACTGATTAACTGGCGTACAAACTCGTCCAGACGCGCACTGGATGGTGCTTGCCAGGCCAATTGGCGCAAACGAAAGCGCAGCAGGTTCTTGATTCTCGGCACCGACAGTGTGCGCAAGCGCTTGAGATGAAGCGCGTCGCCATCACCCGCCATCTGCCAATCTGCGGCGGCCAATTCATCAAGCAGCAGCGCCGCTTCAGAAAAATGGCGGGTGGCCTGCGCCAGATTTTGCTCGGCGGCGGGAAAGCGTTGATTCATTACGGTCAACACCGAATGACGCAGGAAATTTCGTGTCAATGTGGTGTCGCCGTTGCTTTCATCCTCGATCCAGCTCAGATTATTGGCGCGGGCGTAGGTTTCCAAAACCGAACGCGGCTCTGACAGCAAAGGGCGCAGCAAACGCAAGTCACGATGCTGACGCTCCTCGGCAATCGCCGAGGCACCCGCCACGCCCGCGCCACGCAGTAAATTGAAAAGCAGGGTTTCCGCCTGATCGCCTTGATGATGAGCGAGGAACAAGGTGCTAACAGCGGATTCACCGAAAGCTTCGTAACGCGCCGCGCGCGCCGCAGCCTCGATGCCCAGACCGGATTGGCGGTCGACCGAAACCTTGACGACTTGTAATGGCACCTTGAGTTGGCGGCAGAACTGGCGGCAAAAATCGGCCCAATAATCGGCGTTGGGCGATAGGCCATGATGGACGTGAACGGCGGAGAGACGCGGCCCCAAATCCAGGCTGGCCAACAGGTGAAGCAAAACCACGGAATCGCAGCCGCCTGACAGGCCAACGGCAACAGGCTCATCCTGCGCTGTCCGGGTCGCGACAAAATCACCGACCCGGTTCAACAAATTATTTGACAGCCTGTTCCTTGAAGCGGCCATAACCCATCAAACGCTCAAAACGAGCTTCGAGCAACGCGGGGATCGGCATGGTCGAAAAATGCTTGAGGGCATCTAGCAGCGATTTTTTGAGATTGTTGGCCATTGCTGCGTGGTCACGATGTGCCCCGCCCAAAGGCTCATTGACTACCTTGTCGATCAAGCCGAAAGATTTCAGGCGTTGCGCGGTGATCCCCATGGTTTCGGCGGCTTCCGGTGCGCGCTCGGCGCTCTTCCAGAGAATCGTCGCACAACCCTCGGGGGAAATCACCGAATAGGTCGAATATTGCAGCATCTGCACCTGATCGCCCACGGCAATGGCCAAAGCGCCACCGGAGCCACCTTCGCCGATGATGGTCACAATAATTGGCACCTTCAGTTCAGCCATCACATATAAATTGCGACCAATGGCTTCGGACTGGCCGCGCTCTTCGGCATCGATACCTGGATACGCGCCAGGCGTGTCGACAAAAGTCAGCACCGGGATGCCGAACTTCTCAGCCAGTTTCATCAGGCGTAGCGCCTTGCGATAGCCTTCCGGACGCGGCATGCCGAAGTTGCGGAATATTTTTTCCTTGGTGTCTCGGCCTTTTTGATGGCCAATGACCATGACCGGCTGGCCGTTCAGGCGCGCCAGACCACCGACAATGGCGTGATCATCGGCAAAACTGCGGTCACCGTGGAGTTCTTGAAAATCGGTAAAAATCAGCGCTAGATAATCAAGTGTATAAGGCCGCTGCGGATGGCGGGAGACCTGCGAAATCTGCCAAGGTGTGAGCTTGGCGTAGATTTCTTTGGTGAGTTGATCGTTCTTAGCTTCAAGCTGGTCAATTTCTTTGGAAATATCAACTGTTGAATCATCCTGAACACTGCGAAATTCTTCGATCCTGGCATCGAGTTCAGCCAGCGATTGTTCGAAGTCGAGGAAACATGTTTTCATGGACTGCCCGTGGTCTTGTTTGCGGCGCATTTTACCTCAACCATTCAAAAGGCAAATTAATACTCAACCGGCACTGGATCCAGACTACGCCATAAGTACCAAGTGGCGACCGAGCGCCAAGGTCGCCAACGCTCGCCGAAACGGGCTAGGACTTTGGTGTCCTGTTTCGCACCGGCAAAGTAACGCTCAAAAACCGCACGCTGCAGCCCAATATCATCAAGCGGAAAAACATCCGGACGCAGTTGATTGAAAATCAGGAACATCTCCGCAGTCCAGCGGCCAATGCCGCGCACCATGGTTAATGCAGCAATAACTTCATCATCAGCCAAGACCTCCCAAGCTGCCGGATCAAGGCGGCCACTGACAAAGTGAGCTGCCAAATCGCACAGGTATTCGATCTTGCGCCCGGACAAACCGCACCCCGCCAATCCAGACTCGCCGGCGGCATGAACCGCTACGGGGGTCATTGTCTCAACCGAGGCCGAAAATCTTGCCCACACAGCATCCGCTGCCTTGACAGAAATCTGTTGACCGACAATCGAGCGCGCCAGCGTTGAGAACGGGTCGCCGCGCGAGGCCAAAGCAAAATCGGCATAACGCATCACCAACTCGGCCATCAAGGGGTCATTCGCGGCCAGTTCAGTGGAAGCCTGGTGCCAGTAATGAGGAATCATGTGACAAATTATACGAATGAATTTGGGCCAATTTTTGCCGTTGACCGTAACAGATTGCGCAGCGCCTCCCAAAATGCCATCGGATTTTGCTACCATTGCCGACAAAACCTTTGTGAGCAACCATGTCGTCCTCCGACCTCTTCCTCATTCACCCCCTGCTAGGCGCAACCGATGCTTGGGCCGGCTATCTGGTTGAAGCCGCAGCACCATCCAGCCAAGGCGGCGAAGCAATCCAACGCCTGTGCAGCAACCCGCTTTTGAATGAATTCGACCTGCGTCACCTCTGGTTCATCCCCCCCGCTGCACTTCAAAGCGAGCGATTTGTTACTGTTTTTCCTACCCATGGGACGGAAATCGAAAAATCTCTCGAAGCCAGTTTGCGGCAGGCGCGGCACAAGGTCGCCGCCAAGCTTTCGGTACATGACAAGCTCCCCGCTACCGGCACTTGGGATTATTTGTTGATTGGCGCCGGCCACGCACGCACGCTGCCCCCTTATTCGCTACTCGGCCTGTCAAGCCGAACCATTCTCGTGGCCACCGATATTCAAAGTCACGCCGACCACCAGTGGGCGCAAGCCAACGCATGTTCGCTGACCACCAGCGAGTTTTTGATGACACGCACTGCCGTTGGCAAAAAAGCGGATGTCACACGTCTCAAGTTGCTTGAAATGCTCGGCCTGATTGCAGAGGATGCCAACACCGATGCCCTGGAAGCCATTTTCCGCCAGGAATCGAAGCTTTCTTACAGCCTGCTGCGCCTGGTCAATTCAGCCGCCAATGCACCACGCACGCCGATTACCAGCTTCACACAAGCCATCAATTTGCTGGGCCGCCGCCAATTGCAGCGCTGGTTACAACTACTGGTGTACGCCGACCCCAATAATGGTCAGCACCCCAATCCACTATTGCAAAAAGCCGCAGCACGCGGTCGCTTGATGGAAATCATGTCGAGCCAACTTGGCACCGAACCCGGCATTGAATACATGAGTGATGCGGCCTTCATGGTCGGCTCATTTTCGCTGCTTGATGTCCTGCTCAACATGTCGATGGGTGAGATTTTGCAGCAACTAACCTTACCTGAACCAGTCCGTGTCGCCCTACTGGCGCATCAAGGGCAACTCGGAGGACTACTCAAGTTGATCAACAGTGCCGAGGCCCGCGACTTTTCAGCAACAGGCAAACTGATCGCCGCCCAGCCCTTTGATGCGACAGCCTACGTTGACGCCCAACTTCAAGCCCTGAGTTGGGCAGCCAAGATCAACCCAATAGTCTGAGGTGGCTTTTAGCCAAATTTACTGCTCAAAAACGGGTTGTAGCGACGCTCTTCGCCAAAAGTCGACATTGGCCCATGACCGGGGATGAACTTGACCTCATCCCCCAACGGAAATAGTTGCTCCTGGATCGAACGAATCAGCGTGCCATGATCGCCGCGCGGAAAGTCTGTACGCCCGATCGAACCTTGAAATAGCACATCGCCCACCTGCGCCAATTTGCTCGGTGCGTGAAAAAAAACTACATGGCCAGGCGTATGGCCGGGGCACTGCAAAACATCCAGCTCGATCTCGCCAAAACTTACCTTGTCGCCAGCTTTCAGCCAACGCGTCGGGGTAAAGCTTTTGACATCGGGAAAGCCGAACATTTTGCTTTGCTGCGGCATGCCGTCAATCCAGAAACGGTCTTCTTCATTCGGCCCTTCAATCGGCACCCCAGTTAACTCAGCCAGATCAGCGACCGCGCCGGCATGATCAATATGGCCATGGGTGACCAGAATTTTGGCCAGCGTCAGGTTTTCATCAGCCAGCTTTTGCTGGATGCGATCAATATCGCCGCCCGGATCGATAACGACTGCCTGACAGGTTTTTTCACACCAGAAAATGGTGCAATTTTGCTCAAAGGGTGTGACCGGAACAATGGCGTAGCGCATGGTTATCAACAAATGATCAGAAAGAAGCGCATTATCGCATGGGGTGGTCTTGCTCGCCTTGGCCTGCCCCCTTAAACTCATTCCAACGCCGTTCCGTCAGCCTCACAAGGAAGCCCGCATGCTTGACCACCCGCTTCAGGATATTGATGCCTGGATATTGCTCTTCAGCAATAACAGTCTGCCCGTCCTGCGCGCGACCAAGCGGCGGCTTGATGAGATGCGACAGCGTCAGGACGACGTCGATGCGCGCGAATTATCGCTACTCGTCATTCACGACCCATTAATGACGGCGCGCGTCTTTGCCCTGACGCAAGCGATCGGCAGCCGCTCGCTTCAGCGTGATATCACGACCGTGGCCAGTGCCGTAATGATGATTGGCATCGAGCCCTTCTTCAAACATTTTGATGACCTGCCAACCATTGAAGCCATGCTCAAAGGCGAAGACCGCCATGCCCTGCTTGGTATCCTGCAAATAATTCGCCGCGCCCAGCGCGCTGCTGATTACGCTCAGGAATGGGCCATCTGGCGTAATGACGTGAACATGGAAGAAGTACGCAATGCAGCACTGCTGCATGATCTGGCTGAATTGTTGGTGTGGTCTTTTGCCCCCAGTCTGGGCCTGGAGATCCATGCACAACAACTGGCGCACCCGGGAATGCGCAGCAGTGATGCACAAAGCAATACCTTGGGCTTCACCTTCCAGGACATTCAGGAGGCGCTGATCAAAACCTGGCATTTGCCCGAATTGCTGCAAAACCTGATCAGCGATGACAACTCCAACATTCGTGAGCGCAATGTATCGCTTGCTGTCCGCCTGGCGCGCCACTCAGCGCACGGTTGGGACAACCCGGCGTTACCCGACGATTACATCGAGATTGGCAAGCTGCTCAATCTAAGCCCCGAAGCCGTTCGTCAGCGTCTTGGTGTTGATCCAATGCCCGCCCGCGAAGCGGACGGCGCTGAGGTTAACCAGGCTTGAAATTCAACCTGCGCCCGTAACGCGGGCTTCGAGCACTTCCCAACGTTCAAGCAAGGCGAGCAATTCATCGTCAATCGCAGCCAGCCAAGTGGCAGCCTGTTGCGCACCATTCGGGTCAGTTTGATAAACACCAGGGTCTGCCAGCCGCTGGTTCAAGGCCCCCTGCTCGGCCTCCAGCGCGGCAATTTTTGCTGGCAAATCCGCAAGCTCCTTTTGCTCTTTCCAGGACATCTTTTCAAGCTTGGGCTTGACCGGCTCCGGCGCTTTAAGCGGCACTTTTGCCTCAGCCTTCAAACGCGCTGTTTCTTCCTTTTGCACGCTCGCCTTGTAATTCGCCCAATCGCTATAACCCCCGGCATACTCACGCCATTCGCCAGCACCTTCGGACGCAATGGTTTGCGTAACGACATTGTCGAGGAAGGTTCGATCATGGCTGACGAGGAACAAGGTGCCTTCGTACTTGGCCAACAACTCCTCCAGCAACTCCAGGGTTTCAATATCAAGATCGTTGGTCGGCTCGTCCAGCACCAGCACATTGGCTGGTTTGGCGAACAAGCGAGCCAACAGCAAGCGGTTGCGCTCCCCGCCAGACAGGGAACTCACTGGCGAACGGGAGCGCTCCGGGGCGAAGAGAAAATCCTCAAGGTAGCCGATCACATGCTTGCGCGCGCCGCCAATGTCGACAAAATCAGAACCCGGCGAGATGACGTCAATCAGGGTTGAATCAGGATTCAACTGAGTGCGGAACTGGTCAAAGTAAGCGACATCAATCTTTGTCCCTTGCCGCACGATGCCGCTGTCCGGCTGCAACTCGCCAAGAATCATGCGCAGCAAAGTGGTTTTGCCGGCACCGTTGGGGCCGATCACGCCAATCTTGTCGCCACGCTGAATGCGCGCTGAAAAATCGCGCACAATTGGCCGTTGACCGTAAGACTTGCTGACGTTTTCGAGCTCGGAGACCAGTTTGCCGCTCTTGTCACCGGAATCGAGTTGCAGATTGACCTTGCCCATGCGCTCACGCCGCGCCTGCCGTTCGGCCCGCAAAATATCGAGACGCTGAACGCGGAACACCGCCCGCGTGCGCCGTGCTTCAACGCCTTTGCGTATCCAGACCTCTTCTTCCTTCAGCAGCTTGTCGGCACGAGCATTGGCCAGCCCTTCTTCATGTAACAAAGCCTCCTTGCGCGCCTGGTACTCGGCAAAACTACCGGGAAAACTGACTAGCTTGCCGCGATCCAGCTCGACAATCCGCGTACAAACGCGATTGAGGAATGAACGGTCGTGGGTGATGAAAAACAGCGTGGTACCGGTTTCAATCAGCAGATTTTCCAGCCATTCGATGGCGGCGATATCAAGGTGATTGGTCGGCTCATCAAGCAATAACACTTCTGGTGCAACCGCCAGCGCCTGCGCCAGCGCCAAGCGCTTCTTTTGGCCGCCGGAGAGGCTGCCGACATTGGCTTCTGGATCAAGGCCAAAACGGTCGATGACTTTTTCGGCCTGCGCCTCATAAGCCCATGCCCCACGCGTTTCAAGCTCGTGCTGGAGCGTTTCCATCTGCGCCAGAAGTTGATCCTGATCGCCTGTACCTTCAGACAGGTGATGCACCACCTCGTGATATTCAGCAAGAATTTTCGAGGTTTCCCCCATGCCCGAAACCACCGCCTCGAAAACCGTCGCATCCATGTCAAACGGTGGTTCCTGCGGCACATAACCGACGCGGATGCCGGGTTGTACCCAGACCTCGCCATCATCGAGCTTGCCGCGCCCGGCGCCGGCAGCGAGCGCCGCCAATAGAGACGATTTACCCGTACCGTTGCGGCCAATCAGCGCGACGCGCTCACCCGGGTCAAGCATAAAATCGGTATGATCCAAAAGCGGCACATGGCCGTAGGCAAGACAAGCATCTGCTAATTTGAGGTAAGGCATGGCACCCACTGGAGGCGGCACATGGAAAGTGCCGATTAAGATTGTTGGCAAACAGTTCGTAATAAAATGGTTATTTGGCCGCCGGATTCGTATCCGCTAAGAGGCGTGAAACTTGCCGTGTGGCAAGCCCCGTGCTGGGCCGAACGGTAGCGAGAATTATAACGCTGATCATCTCCCCCTGACCGAAAGGCAGAGAAGCCGTACCCAAGCGACAAACGCCCCTCCTTGGCGGCAAAGCCAACACTGCAAAATATGCCGGCAAGTGCTGATTTATGCCGATTTCGTCAGCCACCAAAGCCCCCATGGGCACCAAGTTATTGATTCCATGGAAATACGCACTATCGAGTCATCTGGCCTGCTTTATGCTGTATCCTCAGTATGCAGCAGTATTGACCGAACACAAACACGAAGGAGTGCATCATGATTGCCCATCGTCGAAATTGGTTCTATCGCCTGGCCGGCCAGAAATTTGCTCACGCCATTTCATTCAAAATGCCAATGACCGCACATCAGGTTCGTGAAGAACTGCAGCGTATGTTCAGTATCACCTCTATCGAAATCTGGGGCCGCTGAAAACGGCACCCTCAAGGTGCCGTGTCAGCCGAATTCAGGTTGTAAAGCGCGAGAGTTGAGCCTGCAACTGTGAAGCCAGCGTTTGCAAATGGCGGGCTCGCTCGGAGTTGGTGATGGCCCGGTTAGAACTTCCCTCCGCCATCTGGGCAATCCCCTCAACCAGACGGGCGATTTCCTGACTGGCCGAACTTTGCTCGCGGGTGCTATCGGCAATGCTTTGAACCGTCTCGACAGTTTGCTGAGCGCGCTCGTCGATCGTCGCCAACGAATCTCCGGCCTCGCGCGCCAAACCGACGCTCACCGCCATACTGGTGCTTACCGCCTGCATCCGCTTCACCGCCGTGCCGGTCTCATCCAGGATCGCCTGCACCGTGCTCGAAATTTCCTGGGTTGACATCGCGGTCCGCTCGGCCAGCTTGCGCACCTCATCGGCGACCACCGCAAAACCACGTCCCTGCTCACCGGCACGAGCTGCCTCAATCGCTGCATTCAACGCCAGTAGATTGGTTTGCTCGGCAATCTCACGGATAACGCCAACGACACTCGATATCTGCTTTGAGCGCTCGCCGAGCGATTCGATCAAGCCAGCCGACTCGCTTATATCCCCCGCCACTCGTTCAAGATCGCTCATCGCCCGGCCAACCACTGCACGTCCTGATGCAGTCACCGATTTCGCCGCTTCCGAAATCTGTGTCGCATGATTGGCATTTTCGGCCACATGCGAAATACTGACGGACAACTGCTCGACCGATGCCGCAATACCGCTCGCCGACTGCGACGCCTGCTGTGAACTCGCCATTGCCGAGGATGCCGTCTGCTGCAATTCGCTGGCAGAAACCCCAAGCTGGGCCGACGACTCAGATACCCCGCTGACCAGCTTGCGCATACTTTCTGCCATGACATTGATGGCATGCGAAATTTCATGAACCTCATTGTGGCTGCTCGCATCAGCATCCCGAATCACGACACGCAGATCGCCAGTACTGACCCGCGACACCTCACCGACCAATTGGCGCAGCCCAGCCAAACGTGAACGCACCACGACAAAAATCAGGAGGGCCAAGACAATGGCAGCAACAACACTCACCATGATCACAACATTGCGCAAATGATGGCTCTCTTCAAGATATTCATCACTCCAGCTCCCCGTCGCCACCGTCCATCCCCAGGCAGGCGAGGTTGCCGCAAAGACAAATTTGTCGCGCTCATGTCCGTTGCTATCGGTCATGCTGTAATGGAAAGCGCCCTGCTTGGCCGCCAGCATGTCACGAATATTTTTCTTGGCGACTTCAGGCACATCAGTCTCAGAGACCAATTTACCCTGGTATTTTGGATGTAGTACAAATTCACCGATATCCTTGGCCTCGGTAGGCCGCACGATATAGACATAACCTGTTTTACCTGCAACCAGCTTGCCAAACTGATCGCGCACCCGCTGCAGTTCGCCATCAAGCGCAATACGCACTGAATAAGCGCCCACTGTCTTGCCATCGGCATCCTTGAACACCTTGATGGTGCTGAAATTGTATTTGCCACCACGGATTGCCAAACCCGCATAATCCTGACCCGCCATGACCGCCTTGCTGACTGAATCATTTTCAGGCAGTGGCACACCCATCATCGGCTTACCGCTTTTATCCTTGAGCAAAGTAGACAAGCGGTACACCTTGCCGTCCTTGACCACCAACAACGCTGCCTCGTCGCCGGTCAAATCCTTGAACGCATGCAACAGACGAGGGTTGTTGTTTTGTACTTCGTCACCGATGCGCATCGTCAGGAGGTCCACGTCTCCCGTTTTCGTCAACTCAGGCAAAAATAGGGGTGTCGCACCGGCGAATTTGAGGAAGAATTTGGACTGAGACTCTCCCCTGACCTTCACTGACTCAAAAATCGAATCCAGCATACCGGCCATGATGCGCGCCTCATGCTCAAGATTCTGCTCAGCCACTGTCATCGCTGCGCGATCTGCATTTTTTTGCACGATCAGAGTAAGGATCGCAAAAACCACAATCAGTGCCGTCATCGTCACAATCATCAGTTGCTGTGCGATCGGGCGTCGTTCAAAATTAGAAAACATGGCATCCCCTTTATTGTTATCGCTGATTGACCTTCAATCTAGCGTACGTAACTCTACCACCGGTACAATGCGGGCGAACAGCAAGTGCCTCCATAGTTAAATGGATATAACCCGCCCCTCCTAAGGGCGAATTGGTGGTTCGATTCCACCTGGGGGCACCCGGAAGTTGTCCCAATAAATCCAAACAAGTCCAAATAGTCATGTAACCCCGCGTAAATGCGGGTTTTTTTGTTTATACTCAGTCCAAAGCAGTTCGGCGATGCGCACATTTACTCGAATCATTTTGAGCAGGCCAAGTTGCAACTATCGCGCCCCCCGCGCGCCCTGCCAAGCCTTTGGATCAATCCTGCGGTCAACGACATTTTCAGCTTCAAATTTGAAGACTTCAGAGTCGATGGTTACGATCCGCATCCGCACATCGCCGCCCCGGTCGCGGTTTAAGTCATGATCATCGGCGGCGACATTGGTGGCACCAAAACCCTGCTGGCGCTGGCCGAGCAGCGCGATGGCAAATTGCAGATTATTTTTGAGCGGCGCTATGCCAGTCAGGAATTCGCCACGTTCGAGGTCATGCTCGACGATTTTCTGGCCGATGCGCCGGCGCTCAAAGCCGCCTGTTTTGGCGTTGCCGGCCCAACCGATGGCCGCAATGCCCAACTCACCTATCTACCCTGGCAGATTTCAGCCACGGCACTGGAATCACGCTTTCGCCTCAGCAATGTGATCCTGGCCAACGATTTTGCCGCAGCCGCCAATGGCTTGCCGCTGGTCGCCAACCATCAGCTCAAAATGCTGCAAGCCGGCAAGCCGCTCAGCCACGCGCCGCGCGTCATCCTCGGCGCCGGCACCGGCCTTGGTGTCGCCGGCATGATCTGGGATGGCCAGCGTTATTGCGTGCTGCCCGGCGAAGGCGGGCACACCGGCTTTGCGCCGCAAACGCCGGAACAGGGCGAACTGTGGCGCTGGCTGCTGGAAAAAAATGGCCGTGTCACGACTGAAGACGTCGTCTCCGGCCCCGGGCTGGCAAAAATTTATGCCTATTTAAGCGGTCGACCGCAACAACCTGAAGAAATCGGTCAAAGCGCGGTGGACAAGAGCGATCCGCTAGCTATCCAGGCGCTTGAACTGTGGTTTTCGGTCTACGGCGGTTTCGCCGGTGATCTCGCCTTGCAATGGTTGCCCTACGGCGGCGTTTTTCTGGCCGGTGGCATCGCCGCCAAGCTAATGCCGCACATCGGCTACAGCGCCTTTATGGACGCCTTCAACGCCAAGCGTGAACACCAGCAGGTCGCTGAAAAAATGCCCATTTATCTGGTCACCGAAGAACGCCTTGGCCTGTTAGGAGCACTGGCACTCGCCGACACTCAACTTTCGTCAGCGGGCTCAAAAGCAAAGACCGATACCGCATTGCGCCCCTGATCCTTGGCCCGATACATTGCCAGATCGGCGTGACGGCGTAAGGTATCCAGTGTTTCGCCATGCCCGGGGCAAATCGCGATGCCGACACTACATGAAACTGCGAGCATGCCAGCCGAAGTTCTGATCGGCTCAGCGACCACGGCCAGCAACTTCTCACCAACTTTTCTGGCATCGTCAGCATTCAGCACATTGGCTAGGAGAACCACAAATTCGTCGCCGCCATGCCTGGCCACCGTGTCAAACGAGCGCAATTCGCGGGGCATGCGCTGGCTGATGGCAATCAAGACCTGATCACCGACTTCGTGACCATACTGGTCATTGACCGCCTTGAAATGATCAAGATCGATCAGCAATAACGCAAAATCTCCCCCGTTGCGCTGCCGATGCAAATAGGTCTGGGCGAAACGATCCTGAAACAGAAAGCGATTGGGCAAATCGGTCAACACATCGTGCGTCGCCAGATAGGCCGCCCTTTCATGCTCAAGCTCGGCGCGATTCAGGGCCAGGTAATGGCGGATGGTCAGCCAGGGCAAAAGCATCAGAGCAGCCAACAGGGAGAAAATTACCAGCAGCAATTCGCGGCTCAGCATATCGCTCCACAACACTTGGCGCTCGAAATCAACACTCACCGGCTGGGAACCATTCTCGATCTTCAAATGGCGTTTGAAATTGGGCAAAAATAATTGATCCAGACGACGTTCATCCTGAACCCGCTGATGGAACAACAAGCTCTTCTGCCCCCCGGGTGCTTCAAGGACTGCCGAAAAATTAAGCCTGTGGCGCGCCGTACTGTTTTCAAGCACCGGGAACAACGACTGCGTCTTGATCACCAACAGGGCCAGCATGGTGCCGCCAAACACATTGATATCACCCACTGCCTTGTTGCTGCGGGTGACCTCCTGAAGCAAAATATAAGCGCTCCCGCCCTCATACAATCTAAAAACCGGTGTCACGATCGGTCGCGGGTTCTTTTCCGCCAAGGCCATCGACTGCATCACATAATCGACGGTTTCAATACGGAGCCCGTATATTGCCTGAGCATTTGGTAGCGAAGGGTAAAGAAACATGATCGGCCAGATATAAGGGGACGTTGACTCGCCGTAAGCCTGGCCTTGGGTCAAGGCGCCGTAATCCTTGATTTTGAAGTCTGCACGCCAGTTCTGGCGCAACAATGCTTCAAAAGCGTCCCGCTCGGACAGCGGCAACTTGCGCGCCACCTCGATCATGTAAATATGTGGGTAGGCGCTGGCCACACCGGCCACATACTTAAGGGCGGCTTCGGTATCGCTGTGCTCAACCGCCTGCAAAAAAGCTGAAAAGCCGGTAAGCACCGCTTCGTTGGTATCAAGTTTGTTTTTGACTTCGCTGACCAGCTGCCGGATATCTTCATCAAAACGCCCTTCCCATCGGCTGATCTCCCAGGAAATCAGCAAGTGAAATGCGAACGAAATTATCCCGACTGAAACGGCAAGCAGAATGATTAACGCAGGTCGGAGTCGCACGAAGGGTATTTCTAATATTTGGCCGCCCCGAGTATCACATTCATAGCGCATAGCCGTATATAGCTCCAAAGCACTACGTTTGCATACCCCCTAATTGCAGAACGACCGCCGCCAAAGGAGGAATGGTCAGTACAAAATTTGCAGGACGATTCATCCACTCGCCCTGCCAGGCCTCAAGGCCACCGACATTGCCAAGATTGCTGCCGCCATAATGCGCTGAATCGCTGTTGAGCAACTCGACGTAATGTCCGGCCTGTGGCACACCGAGGCGGTAATTACTTTGCGGCACCGGGGTAAAGTTCATCACCACCACCACACAACTACCATCACGCCCCCAGCGCAGCCAGGCCAGCACAGAATGTTCGCTGTCGTGACAGTCGATCCACTCAAAGCCCTGGGCCGAAAAATCCTGCTGGTGCAAGGCCGGCGTGTCGCGATAAAGACGATTGAGATCGGCTGAAAGACGCTGCACGCCAACTTGCGCCGGGTCAGCCAGAATGCCCCAATCGAGTTCGCGCGCTTCCGACCATTCTCTGG
>JAQTZQ010000074.1 GCA_028687645.1 Rhodocyclaceae bacterium | reverse complement strand
TTGGCTCAAAGCGTATCGCCAACCCCGGCTGCCACGCCTCGGCCTTCATCCTCGCGCTGCGGCCTCTGGTTGCGGCGGGCTTGTTGCCGGCGGATACCCAGATCGCGGCCAATTCCATCACCGGTTATTCGGGTGGTGGCAAAAAGATGATTGAGCAATACGAAAGCCCGGCACGCATCAATGCGCCGCGCCCCTATGCACTCAGTCTGGTGCACAAGCATTTACCGGAAATGCGGGCGTATACCGGGTTGACCGTGGAGCCCATTTTCCAGCCTATCGTCGGGCCGTTTTACAAGGGTTTGGCGGTCAGCGCCTATCTTCACCCCAAGCAATTCAGCCGTTCAGTATCGCCCGCCGATGTTCAGCAAATTCTGGCTGAATATTACGGTGGCGAGCCATTTATCCGCGTCCTGCCCTTTGACCTTGAGGCCAACACTGATGGCGGTTTTTACGATATTGAGGGCTGCAATGACACCAACCGGGTGGATATTGCGGTCTTTGGTAATGCCGAAAGAATGGTGCTGATTGCGCGTCTGGATAACCTGGGCAAAGGCGCATCCGGTGCAGCGGTTCAGGCTATGAACGTGCATTTGGGTGTTGAAGAGAGCCTGGGATTGATTTGAAGCCAGGCGAACCACCCGCGCCCAATTGCATGCGCTGCCGGCATCATGTGATCACTCACGAGATGCCGTTTCCGTATGCCTGTCAGGCGATGGGGTTTAAAAGCGCACAATTGCCCTGCCGCGAGGTGCTGGCAAACTCTGGCATGCCCTGCCAGATGTTTGCCGAGCGGCGCAAATAGTTGGCTTTAGGGTTTGAGCAACAGGCTTGCCGCTGCATCCAGGTCAGATTTTTTCACCAGCCCGAGTTTTTTCTGGATGACCTGACCGTTGCGGTCAATGAATACAGTGAAGGGCAAGCCAGCCTTGCTGTTGCCCAGCGTTTGCATCAGCGGAATGCTCTTGTCTTTGGCGATAACCAGCGGGTAGCTCATGTCGTAAGCCTTGGCAAAGTCCTTGACTGGCTCAGCCTTGTCTTCGACATTGATGCCCAAGACTTCAATTTTGCCTTTGTGCTCAATACTGAATTTGACGAATTCAGGAATCTCGGCACGGCAGGGGCCGCACCAGCGCGCCCAGAAATTGACGATCAGCGGTTTGCCCTTGAATTGCTCAAGTGCCACCATTTTTCCGTTAAGGTCTTCAAATTTTGCGGCAAACAAGGCAGCGGAAGACGGCATCTCATCTGCTACGGTCAACGCCGAAAACAGGCCAAAAAAACAGGCGGCAATGAGCTTGATCAAGGCAGATCTCCACGGCGGAACAGGAAGTAACCAACGCTTGCGCTGAGGATGCCCAGCGTGGCTGGGTAAACCAGTGCGAAGAGCTTGTAGCCTTCGGTACCGAATAGATCAAGGATGACGTAAGCCGATGGGCCGAGGACGATCAATTGCGGATCAAAGAGCGCCAGGGCGGCAGTGCGGAAAACCTGCAAGGGATTGGCCAGCGCCAGTGTGACGGCGAACTCGGGAGCGACTTTGCCTTGAATCATGACGCCGAGCAGGATCAGGTCAAGGAAGAGCAGGAAGGTCAGCCAGACGAGGAAAGCGGCGCCCTGTGCCATGTCGGTGGTGCGTGCCACCGCAGAAATCAGCATGCCGATGCCCAAAAAACACATGGCCATGACAGCGAGCAGGGCGGTGTAATAGGTGAACATTTCCCATGGAATTTCGATGTTCTGGATCGAGGCCCAGCCCACCGCGGCCAGCATGGCGAGAAATACCGGCAGGAAGACGACGATGTAGCGGCCAACAATCTTGCCCCAGAACCAGGCCGAGAGTGAGACTGGCAAGGAAAGCAGGTACTCGAAAACGCCGGCTTCGCGGTCTCCGGCGACCGAGCGTACCGTGGTGATCAGCACAAAAATTGGCAGGATGGCCATGGTTAGCTGGATGTAGGTGACCAGCAAACGCGAGAGTCCAATGAAGCCGAGGACGCGTGATTCGGTCAGGCCAAAGAGGAAGAGCAGGGCGACGATGCCGCCAAAAACCAGGGTGTAAATTTGAAACCAGCGCGCGCGCAGAGATTCGACAATATCAAGTTTTGCAGTAAGCCACAGTTGCTTCATTTATTTTCCTTTGGCCAGGACATGCTGGCGCATCCCTGCGAAATCCATGCTGCCCATCTCGGGATAGGCAACGGCACCGAAGTTGTAGCCCATGGGCGAGGTTCGGGTAACGAATTGAGCTTTGCGCGGGTCAAGCCAAGTCATGACCTTGCCCTTGCTGGTAATGTCGGCGACCCACATGCGGGTTGCCGCGTCGTTCATCCACGGATGGTCTTTGGCCTTGTCGTGTATCCACCAGACCATGCAACCCGGATCGTCGAATTTTATAACCGTATCTTTCGGGCCGCCCCTGATTTCAACGGCAAAGCGCTTGTCGGAAATCACCATGGAACAACGCGGGCAGACATCGCGATCCCATTTGATGGCTTCCATGCCTTCCGGCCAATCCGATTTTTTGCAGCCTGAAAGCGCAGCAGCCAGCGGTGTCAGCATGAATCCGCCAACCACCATCCGGCCGATAAAGCGGCGTCGCTCAGCTTGACACATGGCTAGTTGGCTTCTTCGTTCAGTGAAATGTCGCTGATCAGCGCAATGTAGCGCGCGACCATGCCGTGGAAGCGCAAACGATCGGCGCTGGCGATCTTGCCTTCCCAGGCCAGGCCGCCATCCAGTTCGGTAAATTTCCAGGCAGAGATTGCCTTGGCAAAAGCCGGCTCAATGCGTTTGACCACAATACGGCAAGCCAGCAGGCCGGACAGCGACACGTCATCGGCCACGCGGTCATCCAGCACCACTTTGCCGAGATCCATTTCGATCACGCGGTTGACCAGCGACGAGACTTCATCAAGACGGTGGCTGGAGATGATCATCGTCACCTCATGTTGCCGTTCAGCCAGCAGATCAAAGAAAATCTTGCGCGCTTCCGGGTCGAGGTTGGCGGCGGGTTCGTCCATCACCAGCACTTTGGCATTGCGTCCGAGGGCGATGGCGATCAGCAATTTTTGCTTCATACCACCCGACAAGCGCACAAATTGGCGGGCAAGAATGGCATCGATATCCAGCCCGAGACGTTTGGCGATCTCGTGAATACGCTGCGGATCGGTGCCGCACAGCGAGGCAGAGAAATTAATCAGCTGGCCCACCGGCATTTTTAGTGGCGGCGGCAATTGCGGCACAAAACCGATGTTGCCCAAAACCTTGGTGCGGTTACTGCGCGGATCCAGCTGGTCGATGGTGACTTCACCATCGTGCGTATATTCACCGAGCAGGCAACGAATGAGCGTGGTTTTGCCGGCGCCGTTGGAGCCGATCAGCGCAACGCGCTCACCGATTTGAATGTCGAGATTGATACCGTCAAGAACTCGGGCTTTGCGAAAATTCTTGACGACGTTTTTAAAATGAATCATTGGGCTGCTTTTCGTAGATTGTTACGGTCGACGGCGGATTTTAATGAAAAATCAGGCGATCTTTGACAATCCCTTGACGTCAAATTTGAGGGAGCCAGTCGGGCAGACATCGACACACAGCCCGCAGCGAGTGCAATCCGGGCCGATAGGAACGACTGGCTCAACGGCGCGGCCTTTGATTACCGTATCGAGGACATGCGGCACCAGGCAAACTTTGCGGCAATCGCCTTCATGGAAGCAGCCATCCAGTGTATAAATCACGCGCACCGGAGAAACGATGCCGACGACGCCGTACGTCAAGCCAATCGGGCAGGCATAGCGGCACCAGGCACGGCGCGAGAAGAAGACTTCAAAAAAGAGCAGCGCTAGCACCCACAACAGCGCCAGCCCCGGGCCGTAAATCAGTGCCCGCGAGAGAATGCCGGTTGGTGAAATCGCTTCGAAAACTGTGTAGCCGGTAGCCACCGCAAGTACGGCGAAGATCACCCAAAACACACTGCGCAAGCGGCGATCAATACTTTGATCGGTGACCAGTTTTTTCTTGACCAGAAACAGGTGGATTTTCTCAGCCCATTCTGCCAGCAAGTGGTAAGGGCAAACCCAGGAGCAGAAAGTCCGACCTCCCAGCAAGACCCACAAGACCAGTACGGTGCCAGTGCCAATAAACAGATTGTTGATAATGTGCTTGTGTGCCAGCATCACTTGCAAAGCAGAGTTGAGGTCGATCAGGTGAAAACCGACAAAACGCGAGGCAGTCAGGGCGCCTTCAAGAATCTGAATATCGAGAAAAAATGAGAAGGTGAACAACAAGTTGGCAAAGAGCAGCGTTGCCCAGCGGCGGTTGCGCCATTTGTTCTTGTGCTCGGCATGCGCGCGGGCGTGCAGTTTCTCAGCGATCAGGTCGCGGTTGCCTTTTTTGTAAAAGTGTATCGTTTGGGCGGCAGGGCTGATCTCTTTCGGCTTACTGGGTTCTGCGCCGAACATTACTTTGATTTGCTCGACAAACCGACGTTTGAGTAATGCGCTCATAGCTTCCAGACCTCGCCGGCTTCAACGGTAATACAGGTAGGTTCAACCGGGCAGATCATCTCGCAGACGCCACATCCGACACAGGGTTCATGCACCACCGGTGATTTGCGTTTACTGCCATCCGGTGCGAACACGGTTTCAATCGAGATGGCGCCTTTGATCGGGCATTCGCGCACGCAGAGGTCGCATTCGGGAATATCGTAAGGGTGGTCGCTGATTTTGATCGGCTTCCAGCGGTCGACCGACATGTAGCGCATTTCACCCTTGAAGTCAGCGCCGCGCGCCTGACCTTTAAAACCTTTGCCCTGAACGGCCAGGCAGGCTTCCGGGCGAACCAGGCGGGCGACACCAATGCGTTCGTGCATATTCAGCGTCGGCTCGGCATCGTTTTCTTTGGCAATCAAAATGGGCTTGGCCGCCAAAGCTGATCCTGGACGAACTTTGAGAAAATCGGGTTTGTGATAGGTCAGCGAACCCGTCGGGCAGGCGAGAATGCACTGAACCGCATCACAGGAAAAATCACAGGCTTGTTCACGGGCATCGATGTACGGTGTGCCGACGCCCATGCCATCCACCAAGTCAGCCAGTTTGATGGCTTGTACCGGGCAGACCTGGACACATTGACCGCACTTGATGCAGCTGCCAAGAAAATCCTTCTCGTCCAGCGCTCCAGGTGGGCGCAGGCGCTTTTTCTGGGAATAGACCAGGGGCAAAAAGCCGGAAACGGCAGCACCGAGTACGCCTCCCGTCAGTAATATGGTGCGCAGTACACGACGTCGTTCAGTTTGCCTTTTGGCAATAGAAACCGGTGCCTTGACCTCGGTCGTCGGCTTTGGCTTGTTGTCACTCTCACTCATGATCGTGCCGTTCTTTCAGGTTTGATAAAGCGCGGCTTTTCGTCGCGCAAAATCAGGTCCGGGTTGGAGAAAGGCGCCAGGCGCTCAAGGAAATCGAGAAGTTCCATGACAGGAGAGCTACGGAAGAAACGCGCTACCGGGAGCTCCATCCAGATTTGGTCAGCATAAGCGTATAGCTCGTGCGTTTTATCACCAATACCATCACCGTTTTTGTCGAAGCCTTGATAGTCATCCCAGTAATTGCCAATCCAGACATTTTTCGGGCTGTTGTCATTGTCGCCATGACCACCGTAACTGACCTGGGTCAGATTACCTTCAAAGATATTGTCGGTCATGTTGTTATGACCGGTTTCACTATTGAACAGGATGCCGATGCCGTTATAGGCAAAGCGGTTGCCGCGAATTTCAATCGTACTGTCAGGCTGAAAAGGTGATAGATCGGAACCGATACCAATGCCACAGTAAATAATCTCGTTGTTTTCAATGATGGCGCCCGAGGCTTCCTTGAAGCCTATCCCCATTCCGGTTGCGCCAGTGGCGTGCGAGATAATGTTGTCACGCGCGACACCGCCCTCGGTATACATGAAGTAAATGCCAACTGCGTTATCGTAAAAGGCATTTCGCTCAACGATGTTGTCGTTGGCAAACATGAAATGGATGGAGTAGCGGCTGCGGCGGCCAAGGTTGTCGCGGAAGGTATTTTTGTTCGAGTACCAAGCCACCATATCGCGGGAATCAATGATATGGTTATTTTCGATAATGTTGTTATGGCTGTACCAAAGCCGCAAACCATCACCGCGCACGCCGAGATCGAGATTTTTAGAGGTGATTCGGTTACTACGCACAATATTGTTGTTCGCCTGCTTCAAGTCGATACCAAAGAGGCAATTGTCGATCACAACATCTTCAATCAGATTGTTGTGGCCGCGCACGTCGAGGCAGGAGTCATCGGTGTCGTGCGAGTCGCCGGAGCCGGTCAGGCGAATGCGGCGCAAGGCTGAATTACCGCCATTCAGGGACATGACCGTTCCTTTGTCACCGGAGTCAATGGTGACCTGATCTTGTCCATCGATAATCAACGATTTGTTGATGACAACGGGGCCAGAATAAATGCCGGGCGGGGGCTTTAGAACCGAGCCCGCCGGAGCTTTGTCGACCAAGTCCTGAAACGGCTTTAGGCCATGCACCCGCTTATCGCGCTGGAGCAACATAAAGGTTGGTTTGGGGCGATCAATCTGCACCCGGGGGGCATTGCTCATGTCGGCACCGGAACCCAACTGCTGGTCGTCTGAAAAGCTGTTAGGGATGGCGGTGAGGAGGAGGGCCAGTGTCAGCCCTCCCGTTGACAAAACTTTACGGGCTAGCACGGCGGGTTTACTCGGCAGCACCTTCGCGTAGTTGTTTGCGGCGGATGAGCAGAGCCAGCATCATGCAGATGAAAATGGCGATCAGCAGACCATAGCCCCAGTACGGATAGGAAAAGGTTGAGAACTGCGCTACCTTGCCTTCACCAAACACGGTGGGCATGAAAGGCTTGACGGTGAAAGCGCCCCACGGATGCATGTTGTGACCAAAGAACCACAACCAACCAGCATAGGTGATGACAAAGAAAACCGGGAGGAGGGCAGGAACCAGGGCTAGTAACAGCTGGAAGGGACGAATTTTGGCAGTGGCGGCAACGACGAAGGCCATGATAGCAATCAGTCCGAAAATGACGATTTTCGAGACGCTGCTAACGTTATCGCCCCACACTTTAATCTTGTCCGGTTCCTTGAAGAATGTGCCGGCTTCCTGCATATAGGCTTGAACGTGTGATTCCAGATGGCCAAGCACAAACTGATCGACAAGCATCCAGACGGCAACGGCGGCAAATCCGGCGGCCAACACCATAATCCGCGGTTTTTTCTTGGGCATCGTAAAGGCCAGCATCATGACCGCGAAGAAGCCGAAGAAGAATTTGGCCAGTGGCTTTTCGACCGGTGCGCCGGTAGCGATCGGGAACATGCCGACGTAGTGGTTGATGGTGTTCATTTCATGGACGCAATCGAGGCCTTCAGCACCCTTGTCGACGTTCTTCTGGGCGTCGAGGATGGGGTTGTAGCGCTCGTCGTCGTGGGCGAGATCCTTCTGAATGATCTCATTGGCCATACGGGTGCCTTTGCCAGCTGCCCTGCAGCCGTTATAGACACCATCAAAATGAAAGTGAATACGGATGCCATCGGGGAAGGCATCGGGCGGATAGTTCGGGGCAGTCAGCGAAACCCACCAGATGGGCGAAAAGTAAGCGGCTACCAGACACACCAAGGCGATGAAGGTCAGCCCGCTGACAATCTTGTTTTGTTTTTCCATCGTACAGCTCTCTGTCTTGTTGTACCCGGTGCTGACCAGGTGGGAAACTGCCCGCCGTAGGCGGGCAGTAGAAACGACTTAAAGGCCTCTGGCCTTCTTGGCAGCCTTGGGCTTGCACATGTTACCTGGCATGACCAGGCTGGCCTGGTAAGCCGAGATCGAGATCAGCTGATCATCGTTATATTTCTTGATGATCTTGACCATGTCAGGATTGGCGTTGCGGCGGTGGCCGTTGCGAATCTCGGTCATTTGACGCAGCAGGTACTTGTAATGCTGACCGGCAATCACGGGGTAGAACTTTTCCTTGTTGCCTTCGCCGTTCTTGCCGTGGCACTCCAGACACTCTTTCTCGTATAGTGCCTTGCCTTCAGCAACGCGCTTGGCGGTATCGGTTGGCGGCTTCCAGTTCGGATCGACATTGTCGCCCGGCTTCGAGTCGTAATGACCGTGGTCAAGCGGAATGCAGAGTTTCTCGATATAGGAGGCGACGTTGGCCAGTTCCTGAGCATCGGTCAGTGTCGCAGCAAACGGGTACATCGTTGGGTTGTCGCGCAGGCCGGCGCGGATGTCGGCCATCTGCTTGATCAGCACGGTGGTGTGCTGACCGGCGAGTTGCGGGAAGGTGCCGTCCGGGCGACCTGCGCCGGAGGGCAGGTGGCAGGCGCCGCAAGTTTCATAACCTTCTTCGCCGGCCTTGGGGTCGCCTTTTTTGGTCAGAGCTTCACTCTTTTCACCGCCCTGGGCGTTCCATTTGTAATCTTTGCCTTCGATGCCCTCGGTTTTCGGTGCCTGGGGGCTGGCAAAAGCAACACCTGCTGTTAGCAGGCTTAAAAAAAGGAGTGATACTTTCATGTGAGGGTTCCTTTTGTGGAGGGTTATTCACAACGCTGAAGGCATTGTCGCACAATGAACATTAGCGTTCTTTGATATTTGTCAGAAGCCGGGAGTCCCGGCTTTCCGGGGTTATTTCAGTTTGGAGAGGTATTCGGCAATAGCCTTTATTTCTTCGTCATTGACGAGGTGCATGACGCCCTTCATGGCGGCGGTCTGGCCGTTGTTACGGGCACCGCTCTTGATGTCCTTCATTTGCTGTTCGGCGTAGGCGGCGTTTTGCCCAGCCAGTTTCGGGTAGTTCGGCATCAAGGGCTTGTCGGCCTTGACGCCGTGGCAGGCGTTACAGGTTTTTTCGGCAAAAAGCTTGGCACCGTCAAGTGCTGCCATGGCGGGACTGGCGACGAGTGCTGCTGCGATAAAAGTCATTACAAATTTCATGGGTATTTCCTCCTGAATGTGAAGCGGGGAACAGAGTGACTCTGTTCCCCGCGCTTTGCATTGAGCTAGATCAATGGTGGGTTATTTAACTTTTTTGGCGCCGTTCTGCTCAAGGTAGGTTTTGGCGCGCAGACCGATGTCGGCTGCCTTGACCTGATATTGCCAAATCTGCTCAGTCCACAGATTTGCCTGATCCCAATCCTTCTTGGCAGCAGCAGCATCAGCCTTGGCCTTGGCGTCCTTGATCTTGCCCAACTGGTCAGTTGCATCGTCGACCATGTTGACCACATCCGGGAAGTCCTTGAAGTTAACGCTGGTGATGTAGCCAACGACTGAGTCAATCACGACTTGGGTGTCAACAACCTTCTTGGCCGTAGCCTTGTAGTCATCTTCAGTGTAAGAGGCCTTGGCGGCAGCAGTTGCCTTGCCTGGCTTCCAGCCCTTCGGCTTGACCAACAGGTAGCCCTGCATTTCGAGGTGCAGTGCTGAGCAGAACTCGGTGCAGTAGTAAGGATATACACCTTCCTTGTCGGCCGTGAACTTGACGGTTACCGTCTTGCCCGGTTCAACCGAGGCGTGCACGTTCATGGTTGATACCGTGAAACCGTGGGTTTCGTCCTGGGCGCGCTCAAGGTTGGTCAGGTGGATGGTGATTTCGTCGCCGACTTCAGCCTCGATGGTTTCCGGGGTGATGTGGGAGCGGATCAAAGTACCGTAGACCGTCATCTTGTTGCCCTTCTTGACGGTTTCCTCTTCACCTGCCTTGGTAGCACCCGGGTGCGGCTTGTCGGTACGCGAGTCGGTGCCGACCTTGTAGCGCACGCCCGGCTTCAGCTTCGAAGCTTCGATGGCGACTACGTAGTGCGGCTCGCCCAGCGGTAGCGGCATGTCGTACAACAGTTGCATCTTGTCGTTTGAAATGTCGATCAACTGGTGATTCTGCGGGTGCAGCGGACCAACTGGCACAAAGCGGTCAATCGCCAGCTTGTTCAGCGCAACCAAGTAACGACCCTTCGGATCCATCGAGTCACCCTCCATGGTCATCAGGTGACCGATGTTGTAGTGCACGGAGATTTTGTCGAGTACCTTGCCTTCGCAGTGATCCCACTTGACGACTTGTGAGTCGACATACAGTGAGGTGTAGGCAATGCACTTCTTGGAGTCATACTGGGTGTGCAAAGGACCCAAACCCAATTGAACCTGGGTGTGCAGCGCGTCCTTCATGGCGATCACTGGAATGCCGTACGGATCCTTGGATTCAAACTTGCCAGCTGTGATGGCGGCCTGAATTTTCTCGAAGGAATAGACGGAAACGTGGGTGTCAAGCTTGCCGGCAACGGTCAGGAATTTGCCGTCCGGGGTGACGTCAACGCCGTGTGGTGATTTTGGTTCCGGTACCAGGAAGAGAATGCCTTCCTTGATTGCGGTTTCCATCATCAACACGTCGTGTCCGTTGATCTTCTTGGCTTTACCGGCAGCAACCAGCTCAGCAGCTTTCTTCCAGTTGATTACGTGCAGATAGTCGGTGTCTTTTGCAGAACAACCGGCTTCATACGGCGGACGGCCTTTTTCAATACCGCCAACGTAACGCTCGGAACAGAATGAGTTGGTGAAGGACCAGCCATCGGATGGGCCTTTGCCGGCGTCAGACAAGTCCTGCGAGTACGGCGGCAGTTCTAGGGAGAAGGAAGCCTTCGGATCAATGCGGCCTTCCTTGCGGTCGAACTTCCAGTAGGTTACACCACCGCGATACTTCTCGTTGAACTCTTCAAGCGGGAAGAACTTCTTGTTCTCGAGCGGCGAGGCGTACTGGGCGGCTTCGATAATGTACTCGGTGTTCGGCGTGACGAAGGCGCCGCCGTGTTCCGACTTGTAGATCGGGTTGACCACGATCTGCTTGGTTTCGAAGTCACGCAGGTCGATCACGGCGAGGCGCGGATTGGCCTTGTCGTTGATGAACAGGAACTGACCGTCGTACTTGCCCTGGGTTTCGGAGATGGCTGGGTGGTGCGTATCGCCCCAGTTGATTTCCTTGCCGTCGATGTTGCCCTGGCGCAGAACAGCCTTGGAGTTTTCATCGAAGCCGTAGCCCTGCCACGGTTCCGGCGTGAAGACGCCGATGTACTTCAGGATGCGCATGGACGGGATGCCATACACAATGATTTGGCCAGACTGACCACCGGAACTGAAGGCAACGAATTCGTCACGCTTGCCGGTTGGTACGTAGGTTTTTGACGCTGCCAGCAGATCCTGTTGGCTCAGGTTGCGACGCTTCATGACGTCTTGCAGCGATTCAGCAGACCAGGCCGAAGTGGCCGCGCCGAAACCGATGCCCGCAGCGAGGATCGCTACGGTTGATTTCACTACAAATTTCTTCATCTTGAACTCCCCCAGTGAGACAGAAGTTAAACTTCAACGCTTTAATTGATGCATGCGACGAAACGCCACTGCGACAATATGCCGCACTGTATTACTGCTTGGCAATGAAAAAATTGATCTTTGCTAATTTTCCTGGCCAAATTTGCAGGACAATGCGCTTCTGCGATAGCTGAAACCTAGGGCTGGACTGGTGAATAAGAAAATATTGATAGACTTGATTGGCTTTTTGCTGATAGCTCTGGTGGTGGTTGTGGGCTATAAACTTTCGCCAATATTGTTGCCTTCGGCAGATGTTTCGGTTTTCCCCGATGCGCATTGCGATTTGCAGCAGCAGGCTTGTGGTGTTGATTTGCCGGGAGGTGGGCAGGTAATGTTAACTGTCGGTACTCGGCCGATTCCGCTGGTTAAGCCATTTCGTGTTGAGGTCAAGGTAACGGGGGTTGATGCCCGTTCGGTGGAAGTGGACTTTGAGGGCGTCGATATGAAGATGGGTTTGAATCGTCCTCAGTTGCAGCATGAGGGTAGTGGGGTATTTGCGACGCAGGCAACTTTGCCAATTTGCGTGACCGGGATGATGGAATGGCAGGCGACTGTTCTACTGGAGCTGGGCGACAAAAGTGTCGCCATTCCGTATCGCTTCACGACAGGTGTGCACGAATAAGATGAGCGAAAAAATTTTACTGGGTATCGTTGCTTTCCTGACCACCTTGCTGATCGGGTTGGGGTTCTTCTGGAACCCGGAATTGCCGGAGCGCGTCTTGCCGCAGGCGGGTATGGCGGCAGGCGGTGAATTTACGCTGGAGTCGGCCAAGGGCCCGGTAAGTCTCAAGGATTATCGTGGCAAGCTGGTACTGGTTTATTTTGGCTACACCTACTGCCCGGATATTTGCCCGACTTCATTGGCTGGCACGGCTGCCGGACTGAATCTGCTGGATCCTGACGAATTGGCACAGGTAGCGGTTATTTTTGTCTCGGTTGATCCTGAGCGCGATACGCCGGCGCGTTTGAAGGAGTATGTCGAATTTTTCCATCCATCCATGGTCGGGGTGACTGGCACGCCGGAGAATCTGGCCGAAATCGCCAAGCGCTATGGGGCGTTTTATGCTCGCCAGCCAGTTGAGGCGGCGGGCGGTTATGTGGTGGATCATAGTTCCGAGACTTATGTCGTCGGGCGCGAGGGGCAGATGCTGAGCAAAATCGCCCATGCGGCACCGCCCGATGAAGTGGCCGCTGAAATTCGTAGACGTTTGAAATAACTTTGAAAGAGAGAAAAGATGAAAAGAATATCCGTGTTGTTGGCCGGTTTGATGATTTCAGCGGGGGCCTTGGCGGCCTCAGCTGATTCAGTCACGGTGCAGAATCCATATGTCCGCCTGGCACCGCCCAATGCGCCGGCAACGGCAGCTTTCATGGTGCTGAAAAATGACGGTGACAAAGATGTCAAAGTGATGAAGGCTGATAACCCGACCTCCAAACTGACCGAATTGCACACCCACATCAACGATAACGGGGTGATGAAAATGCGCCCGGTGGCGGCGATTGAAATCAAGGCCAAAGGGGAAGCGAAATTGCAACCTGGCGGCCTGCATGTGATGTTGATCAACTTGAAGGCACCGATGAAAGAAGGCGATGTCGTGCCGATCACGCTGACTTTCGACGATGGCAGCAGCAAAGTTGTTGACGCCAAAGTGATGAAGCCGGTGGCTGCCGGGATGCCGGCGATGGAACACAAACACTAAAAATCAGGTGATTTTGCCGGTTGACCGTAACACTTTGCGGTCAACCGCGTTTTAGTGGCATTTTTTGGGCGCAACCATGTTTATTGTTCTGTTTGTCCTGATTGCGGTGTTGCTGCTCTACTCGTTTTTTGCCTGAGCCTTCAGGTCTTGACCGGGCGTTTGGATAGCTTGCGTTGCAGCGTCCGGCGGTGCATTTTCAAGGCCCGGGCGGTGGCTGAAATATTGCCTTCGTTTTCATTCAGCACGCGCTGAATGTGCTCCCATTCCAGACGGTCGACCGACAGTGGCTTGTCTGATGCGGGGAGATCAAAATCCGGCCCGTCGTCGTCTTCAAAGGCGGCGAGGATGGCTTCAACTTCTACCGGTTTGGCCAGATATTGCACGGCACCGAGTTTGACCGCATCGACTGCTGTGGTGATGCTGGCGTAGCCGGTCAGCACTACGATGCGGCAGTCCGGGTTGATCCTCAGCAGTTCAGGAATCAGCGCCAGGCCGGAGCTGCCGTCCAGATTGAGGTCGAGCACCACTTGTTGCGGCAACAGATCGCGCGCCATGCTCAGCGCTTGCGCAACATCGGTTGCGCCTTCTGCCGGATGACCGCGGCGGGTCAGGGTTCTGACCAGAATGGCGTTGAAGCTGGGGTCGTCGTCAATAATCAGGGTCGGAGAAATCATAAGCTTGCCTGTGGCAGATCGATACGGGCGAGTGCGCCGCCGGTATTGGGGTTGCTCAGCGTGAGTTTGCCGCCGAGTTGTTCGATGGCGGAGCGGGTCAGAACGAGGCCGATACCGCTGCCTTGAGGGTGCGCCGGGAAGGTGGCTGTGCCACCATGCTGGAGGACGTCGGGCGGGAATCCCGGGCCTTGATCGCGCACTTCGATGAAGCACCCGGCAGCATTCCAGCCAACCGCAAGGTTGATGCTTTTCTGGCTGGCGTTGGCGGCATTGTTGAGCAGATTGAGCAGTGCTTGTTCAATGCGTGGATCGGCGATAATTTGCGGCGCTGGTGACTCACCGCTGAGCGTGAGTTGGCTTTCAGCATGGGGGCGGCTGGCGTGCCAGTGCTGACGGATGGAATCAACCCAGCGGTCGAGCGCCTGTAGCGGTGAGTTTTCCAGCCGATCAGCGCCGGCGCGATGCGAGAGGCCGGTGATGATGCTTTTGCAGACCTGAATCTGTTGGCGCATTAGCAGCAGATCGTCACGTACGGCGGTCGATAGTCCGGGTTCGTTGATCAACTCGCCGGCAAGCAAGGCCATGGTGCCGAGCGGCGTGCCGAGTTCATGCGCGGCACCGGCAGCCAGGGTGCCGATGGCGAGAATACGCTCGTCGCGCAGTGCTTGTTCGCGGGCGGCAGCGAGTTCGGCATCACGTTCGCGAATCAGGCGCGTCATGCGCACAACAAACCAGGCAATCATCAGGGCTGAGACGGCAAAGGTCAGCCACATACCGATCAGGTGCAAACGCGTGGCGCGGCTGGCGTCGGGCATGGGGAGCGGGACGTAATAGAGCATCAGCAGGGAGTAAGCGGCAAGCGCCAGGGCGCCGACTGCGGCGACGCAGCGGACGGGTAAAGTCAGGGCGGCAATGGCGACCGGTGGCAGGAGCATTGAGATCAGCGGGTTGGTGGCGCCGCCACTGAAAAAACACAGGGCGCTGAGGGCGATAACATCAAGCAGCAATTGACTGAGCAAGTCGTAAGGGGTCGCGCTGACGGCATTTTTGATGCGCCAGGCGGTGATGATGTTGATCAGGGCCGCAATACCCAGAATGGCGCCCATCGGGCCTTGGGGCAGGGGGATGTCAAGCAGGGTGGGGCTGAGGGAGACTAATCCTGCAAGCGTCAAAAGTGCCAGCCAGCGACTGGAAATCAAGCGGCGCAGATGCGCCAGGTGCTCACTTGCCGGATCATTACAGGCGATAATAGGCATGAGACGAATTATGCGTGATTTGGGTCAATTTTCAGTCGCTTGCGCTGTGCGACAATTTGTCGCAGTTAATTATGGAGTGTTGAGGCATGCGTTTTAGGCATCTTTTTGTGGGGTATCTCGCTGGGCTGGCGTTGGCAGGCAATGTGCTTGCGGTCGACCTGGAAAATGGCAAGGAAATTAACGGTACTTGTGCCGCTTGCCATGGTGAGGACGGGGCGGGCGGCAAAAAGGGAGAATACCCAAGGATTGCAGGCCAGCGCCCCAAGTACATCATTTCGCAGCTTAAAAATTTCCGCGCCCGGATAAGGATCAACATACCAATGTTCCCTTATACGCAGGAGCGCGAATTGCCGGATGAAGATATTGCCGATATTGCTGCTTATCTGGCCGGCATAGAATTATCAACCAAAATGCCCGAGTTTACTGGCAAGGAAGATGCGCTGACCAAGCTGCAAATGGCGGCTAAAGTGATGATTGTTCCGCGTGCTGAAGGCGATATTGAGGCCGGCGGCGAGCTTTATCAGAAAAAATGCGCCTCCTGTCATGCCAAAACAGGCAAAGGGCGCGGTATGTTTCCGATGCTGATCGGTCAATATACAAATTATCTCAAACGTCAGGTTGATCTCTTCCGCAAGGGTGATCGTCCTCACGACGAAGAAGCAGTGGGTGGTGTTTTGAACGGGTTGGAAGAGCAGCAAATTCAGAACGTGCTGGCTTATCTCACCTCAATTCAGGAGCCGAAGGAATGAAGCGTTTTGGTGTGTTGATATTCACTTTTTTTGTGCTTTGCGGACATGCATTGGCTGCCGATGAAGGGATGTCGGATACGCAGAAAATGCGCTTTTGCGAGCGGGTTCGTGACCATGCATTGCAGGCGTTTTACAACCGCGACCGTGGCCGGCCCATGAAATTGTTTGTTGAAGATGGCAGCGATGGGGCACGAATTACCAACCACATCATCAAGCGCATCTACGAAGAGCCGCAGATTTCCAGCCCGAAAAAGGCGGAAACTTTTGGCCGTGCAACTTGCAACGAGATGATGGGCAGCAAACTGCCACCCGAATAGTGTTATTCGCGCAGCGCTGTGCTCAGTGCGGCAATCATGTAACTGTGATCGAGTACGCCGGCGGCCTCGCGAATGCTGTGCATGGCCCACATCGGCGAGCCGATATCAACACTGGAAATACCCAGTCGCGCGGCGACAATCGGGCCGATCGTACTGCCGCAACCGAGATCGGTGCGGTGCGCGTATTGCTGGCAAGGAACGCCAGCCTTTTCACAAATCGCCATGAAACGCGCCGCAGTGTCGGCGCTGGTGCTGTAACGCTGGTTGGCGTTGCTTTTGATTACCGGGCCGGCGTTGACCAATACCCGATGGCCGGGTTCGTAGGCTGAGGGGAAATTGGGCTGCCAGGCGTGTGCCATGTCGGCACTGATAAAAAAGCTGTGTGCCAGCATGCGGCGCTGATCTTCAGCATCCAGTCCGGTACTGCTTGACAAGCGGCTGATGACATCGGAAACAAAGCTGCCACCGGCTCCGGCGGCGCTTTCGCTGCCTACTTCTTCATGATCAAAAAAGGCGCATAAACAGGTGGTTTTCGAAGCCTCAGTGGCGAGCAGCGCGCTCAATGCCGCGTGGCAGGAGGCGAGGTTGTCGAGCTGACGGCTGGCGATGAATTCCTGGTCGGCTCCCCAGAAAACGCCTTTCTGGGTATCGTAGGCGTTGAGTTCCCAGGTCAGCAAATCCGTCGGTGCGACATCCAACTGGTCTGCCAGCAACTGGCGAAAGCGGGGTTCAGCAGGCGTGTCTGGCGCCGATACGCCGAGCAGCAAGGGCAGTTCGGTTTGTTTATTGAATTTCAGCCCACTTTCGTTGACCTCGCGGTTCATGTGGATGGCGAGATTGGGCAGGCGTAGCAAAGGTTCGTTAAAACGCACATGACGAGTCGCAAAGCCCTGTCCACTACGCACATTGACCCGTCCGGCCAGGCTCAGATCGCGGTCGGCAAAGGTCGCCAGAATTGGGCCGCCATAGACTTCAACCCCTAGCCGAAGCATGCCTTGTGCATCCTCCGCCGGCTTGGGTTTGATCCGCAGGCCGGGCGAGTCCGTGTGCGCACCGATAATGCGCAGGCCGGTTTCGCTAGCAGCCTGTTCACCAACGATGAAAGCAATGATTGACGATCCGGCGCGAATCACATAGTAGCGACCACCTGCAATCAATCCCCAGCGGTCGACCTCATTAAGGCGGATAAATCCCGCAGCCATTAAACGCATTTCGCAAGTGGCGACGGCGTGCCATGGGCTGGGGCTGGCTTCGATGAAATCGAGCAGATCTTGGGCTGTTGTCTGATTGGTGAGGGTAGTCATGGGGTGAGAGATCATTCATGGATGGGTTGGATGATAATCCAGCCCGCTGGGTATTTGCGTGCCACGCTTGAGACGCAAGCTCAGGTAAACTCCTGCCCATGAGCCAAAGAAAAACCTGGGAAAAACTACTCTCCGCTGAACGTCTCGGTGCTGGCAAGGCGCCGGGAACGCCTGAAAGAACAGCGTTTCAGCAGGATTACGACCGCATCGTGTTCACCTCCGCCTTTCGGCGGATGAAGGACAAAACCCAGGTTTTTCCGCTTTCCAAAAGTGATTATGTCCGCACCCGGCTGACGCATAGCCTTGAGGTGAGTTGCGTCGGGCGCTCGCTGGGTGCCGTGGTGGGGCGTGAAATCATCGCCCGGCATGGGCTGAAAAATGTCGAATCGGGTGATTTTGGCGCCATTGTTGCCGCGGCCTGTCTGGCCCACGACATCGGCAACCCACCGTTCGGCCACGCCGGCGAGGATGCGATTCGAGAGTGGTTTCGCCAATCCGATGTGCTTGATCGTCATTCATTGACGCCAGCGCAGCGCGCTGATTTTGAGCGTTATGAAGGCAATGCGCAGGGCTTTCGTATTGTCACGCGTTTGCAGAACCCGGCCAATCCCGGCTTGCAACTGACCAGCGCGGTGCTGGCCGCTTTTACCAAGTACCCGCGGCCTTCGCATCTCGATGAAAAACTCGATGGCAAAAGCGGCAAGAAATTTGGCTTTTTCCAGCAGGATGCGCCGGCTTTTCAGCAAGTCGCACGGTCAACCGGATTAATCGAGCGAATTCCTCACACCGCTTGGCGCCGTCACCCGCTGGCGTTTTTGGTCGAGGTGGCGGACGATACTTGTTATTTGATCGTCGATCTCGAAGACGCAGCCAAGCTGGGCTTTGTGTCCTATCGCGATGCCGAATGTCTGCTCGCTGATCTGGCCGGCAATAAGGTCAGTGGCGGTCGGCTCGATCGCTTGCACGATCCCAAGGAGCGGCTGGAGTATTTAAGAGCCAAGGCAATTGGTCATCTGCTCGATAGCGCAGCAGCGGTGTTTCTGGAAAATGAAGATGCCATCCTCAGCGGACAGTTTGACGATGAGTTGCTGGCGCAATCGCCGGTCGCCATTCCGTTGCAGGCGGTGCTGAAAGTCGCCAAGGAAACCATTTACACCGCCCGCCCGGCGCTGGAAATCGAAACCGCCGGTTTTGAAGTGCTTGGGGCCTTACTGGATTTGTTCTGCAACGCGGTTGAGGCAGGGGCAGGGCACGCCCGGCTGACAACGCGCGAGCGCATGTTGCTGCAATTATTGCCAGCGCAATTCATGGGCCACGGCGGTGAGCCCAATGCTGACCCGTACGTGCGTTTGTTACAAGTGGCCGATTTTGTGGCCGGGATGACCGATTCGTATGCGGTGGATATGTACCGCAAGTTGAAGGGCTACGCCTTGCCGACCTGATTTAATCGAAGAGCAGGGCGGCAGCAACCTTGCGGCCTTCGGCGGCGAGAATGTTGTAAGTGCGGCAAGCAGCTTTTAGATCCATGATTTCGAGGCCGATGCCTGCCGGCGCGAAGGGGCGCATCAACGGGCCAGGAGGGAAACGAAGGCGACTGCCGGTGCCGAGCAGGATGATCTCGGTGCCCAGTTCAAGCAGTTTTTGCATGTCTTCGGCGCTGAGCGTTTCAATGGTGGCGCTCGACCATTCATGAATGATGGACTCCGGCAGCACAATTAAATTTTTCAGGTGTTTTTCGTGGTTGACCGCCACATAATCGT
>JAQTZQ010000073.1:14626-19166 GCA_028687645.1 Rhodocyclaceae bacterium | reverse complement strand
TTGATTTCGTCGAGCAGGGTGCGATAAATCGTCGCCATGATCAGTCCCGGACGCTGATTCTTACGGTCAACGGCGGGAAGCAGGGCAAAAGCCTGGGCGTAATATTTCTCGGCGCGCTCAGTCTGGAATTTCATCAGAGCGCTGAAATTGTCCGAATATTTGGTATTCAGAATATCGGCCGCCGGCACGTTGAACTGCTTGAGTTCATCCATCGGAATGTAAATGCGACCGCGCCGCGCATCATCGCCCACATCGCGAATGATCTTGGTCAGCTGAAAAGCCATGCCGAGATCGTGCGCATATTTTTGTGTCTGGCGGTCCGAACAACCAAAAATCTCGGCAGAGAGCAGGGCAAGGACGCTGGAGACACGGTAGCAGTAGAGCGATAGTCCCTTGAAATCAAGATAGCGCGTCTGCTGCAAATCCATCTCCACGCCGTCGATGATTTCCAGCAATTGCTCCTTGGGAAGACTGAAATCGGCGATGACTGCCTTTAACGCCAGCCCCACCGGATGCGTCGGCTGACCCGAGGCCACACGCTCAATTTCCTGGCGCCACCAGGTTAGTTTGGTCGATGCAATGGAAATGTCATTGCATTCATCAACCACTGTATCAACTTCAAGGTAAAAAGCGTAAAGCGCCATGATTGCGCGGCGCCGCTCGGCTGGTAAAAAGAGGTTGCTGTAATAAAAAGATGAGCTGCTGGCAGCACACTTTTCCTGGCAATATTGTTCGGGATTCATGATTTGCCCAATAAAAAACCCGCGCTAAGGCGGGTTCAAATTAGATGCTTCAAACTGCTTAATGGTGCCAATAAGGGACTCGAACACCTGCTGAAAATCGTTGTGCTGCAACGGTCTATCTGATTTGAAAAACATAGTTACCGTCAAAGTTACTGCTGTTTTTGATTCCTGCTTAAGAACATTCTATCGCCTTGATGTCCTTTCGGCCAGTCAGAAGCATTGAACACCTGCGCTCTTACTCTAGGTCAGATCCTGCCAAAGGAACGGCAAATTCTGAATCTCTCCCAAGTGGGGTGCTAGAGCCTGTCGGCCTCTTTGTGAGTGAGAAGCCGCTTTAGCGTGGCAACCTCACCGTGAATTTCCAAAACAATCTGCCAGCTTTTGTTGGGCAGAATGTCTATTTTCCAAAGCGGTGGCTTGTACCCACTCATCCTGTGGAGGCGAAGACTGTTTGCTTGTGGGTTGGTGAGCAGTAGCTTCAGCGCATTTGCTGCCGATGTTTTGATCTCTTCAGAAACGCCGGCAATGTCTTTGGTGAATTTTGGCGTTGCGTTGAGGCTAGTTATTTTTATCACTGGTCAGGCCAAGCAGTGAGTCTATGTCACTAGTTGGTTCGCTTGCAGGAGATTCAAGAATGCTATCGTGGATTGAGATAGCCCATCGAATGCTATTCAGTGCGTCGTATAAGTCACCAAGGCTTGTGATAGCTTCGGTGTACGCATCGACAACACCATCATCAGCCTTTAGCTCGGGAGCCTTTAATGCAGCATTGCGCTTGGCGTTGAATAGCTTGTAAGAGTCTCCAACAGAATCTTGCACAGACTCAAGCGACTTGCACAGGTCGTCATCACTATCAATAGCGTTTAAAGGGTCTGCTGACTTTATCTTGTCTGCTTCTTGCGTCAAGAAATTGGCATCAGCATTGGCGCGATCAGACACCCATCGAAGCATGTCAATGGTTTGTTCAATGGCATTGATGACATCAAGGCTACGTGCTGCTGTCTCTCCAGCAGATCGGCGCATGAGGTCAATCGTATAGCGTTCTGTGAGTCCGTTCATTTTTTCATTTTCTGTTTTGGCTACCGTTTTGGCAAGCGGTTTTGTGTAACAGACTATCGCACTGTTGTTACGGTCAACGCCGGAAACAGGGCGATAAAATACCAGCCGTAGCGGGTCTTGGTGGAATAGGTTGGTGGTCTATTCGCTGAAATGAAAAAGCCGGGCATTTAACCCGGCCTGCCTCACCCCACCAATGGATTAACTTCCCTTCGCTGTTTTCTCCCCGCACATCCAAGCGGCGTAGCTGGCAATATTGACGCATTCTGCTTTGATCGCGATGGCATCACCAATAGCAAAGAGCAGGTCGGTGACATCAGAGTGGTGTTGGAAATTACCCGCGCCGGCTGCTTTGGTTCCATCTTCTGCTACCAGACAGGCAATGCCGTTGATTGTCCTGGCTAAGTGACCAAGTTCATACGACAACTCTTCTCCTTGTGCCAGCGACTGCAGTTCATCTTGCGAAAGGCTGCTGCCATCGACCTTATCCCACAGTGCTTTAATCATGCTCGCGCTCATATGGTTACCTCGTCATGCAGAAAACTGTTGAGTTGTGCTTCCATGCTCTCGGCCCAACACACACCAGCGGTCGCCAAGTCATGGGCCGCAGCGGGATTGCTCAATGCCAGTATCCCGATACTCTCGAAGATTGCGCCAAAGGAGCGAAACGCTACTGTAGCCTCGTTGATTTGCTGCATGGCTTCTTTGCCCATCTCGGCGACCTTGTTATCAATGGCCTTGGTCATTGTTTGATTTCTCCCATACGGCGAAGTGCGGCGGCACAGGTCTGCAAGATTACTGATAGGCCGTAGGATTGAGCGCTCTCTGGATTCATGGCCTTTTCTTCGGGCAACAGGTCAGCCAGCGCGACCAGGGCAGATGAGACACGGTAAGTGTCACCGTCACTTGTAATCATCGGATTGATTGATTCCCAATCGGCGGTTTTGGTACTCATGATTTCATCCCGCCATTCTTGGCGCGATCCTGGATGATTGATCGCGCTTCATTCCCCACCCAAGCCATCGCAGAGAGATTGCTGATCGTTGATGACAGCGAGAACATCAATTGTGGGAAATCATCTTTGTTGGCAAAGTTTCCAGCGGCCTCATCAGAACCAACGAGACAGCCAATGTCCTCTATCACTTCGGAAAGGCAATCTAACTGGTTGGTGACATCGGTTTGCACTCGAAGCTCATCAAGCACTTCGTCAGTAAGCTTTCGCGGGTCGGCAATCGTCCATAGGGTAATCATTGGATGGTGCATGTTCATTTCCTCAAGGTTGCCGCCGCCCGAGTGAGCGGCGGGGGATTATTCAAACTGCGGCCAGTTGTCGGGCCAGGTAATAAAGCCGCACCGGAACCCCTTTGCGTTCGCAATAACGGCGTGCAGCATGCCGCCCAATGGTTGGGTAAAGCTGTGCAGCGCGTAAAGCGATAGCGGCCTGCGGGTGGATTTCTTGCAGATGCGCTAGCCGATGAATCGTCCGACGTGCCTGATCTGGTGTGCGCTTCCAGGTTGCTTTTTTGGTGGTCATGCCGATTTCCTGACTTGATCAATAAAGCAGCCAACATCATTCTTTGCGCTGTCCGCAAGATAGATCGCATGGGAAGCCAGGCGCGTGATGGTGTGATTGAACAGCTTGTCAGGGGGTGGCTGGATCGCCGATAAGACTTCAATTGCATTTGCAATGGCCGAGAGAGCATCGCAACTCGACTCCAATGCAATGCTCGCCATCTCAATGTCGCATTCAGTAACGGTGTTCGTGGTGTTTGTCATGGTCATCCCCTCACAGTGCGTACATCCGGCCAGTGGTGGTGCTGGTCGATTTCATGCATTCCAGCAGCTGGCCAGGCGTCAGGAAGGTTTGTGCCAGGCGAGCATCAAGGCGCTTGCCGGTCACAGTGGCGACCATGAACTTGTGCAGGTTGCCGAAATAGACGCCTTCGCCCTGATACTTGAGCAAGTCGCTCAGGTTGTCAGCCTCGGCTTCGAGATTGGTGATTTGTGCCTTGAGGGCAGCGAGCTTGTCGACCGTGCGCACGATTTGCTTCTGCGTGAGTGCGGCGGCGATAGAATTGGTAGCAGCCATGATTGATCTCCAGTGATCAGTTTCGGTTAGAGCGCCCCTTGTGTTCCACCACTCGGGGCGTTCGCTGTTTGTGGGCCTGCAGTTATTGCGGTGCTCGCCTTCTGGCTGTTCGCGCTCACGACATCGTTACCCACCCAAACACTCGCGGTAGTCTGGTCACCGTCAAAGCCTTCTCGTTCTAGCTGCATCCGGTATGCATTGGCTACGCCAGAGGGGGCGGGTGTTGCAGGCTTTGATACTTCTTGGTTTTGAAAGAGCGTTGTTTGCTGTTGTTGAATGCACTATAGAGTGCGCTATAATGTGTTGTCAAGTACTTTATAGAGGACTACCGTGCAGGGATGTAAAACAACGGATTTAGAGATGAGCAAGACACAGGACGCACTGCGACTGATCAAAGACAAGGGATTAACGCCATACGCTGCCGCAAAAGAAGCGGGGATTACCCCCACAACTTTGTATGCGGCGATTCGGCGTGAGGAGGCCAAAGGCGCGATGGCTAGCTGCCCGTGCTGTGGAACCGTGGTTTCCAGCGAGAAGATTGATTACTCAGTTCTGAAGGACGATGCCAAGTGAGCGACATGCACCAGCGCCATCGAATCAACTGCGTGGTCGACGGCCTGACGTTCGAGGGTAACTATTGGATTGCCGGCAA
>JAQTZQ010000073.1:0-14526 GCA_028687645.1 Rhodocyclaceae bacterium | reverse complement strand
GGCAATCGATGCATCACGTAGTGACTTTGCAATGCATGTGGGGATGGCAATTATCTGCTGTTCGAAATATGCAGATCAAGAGAAGCCGCAACGGCTTGGAGGAAAAGGAAGAGCCGAAATCTATAGGCGGAAAAAAGATGCGGTAATCGAGATTTACACGAAAATGGATGAGGCCCATTCAATGTCAGCGGATACGGCTGCGGGCGAGATACTGGGCAGAGTCGATCTGTCTCACCGAAAGATTGCTGACACAATTCGTGAGTACAGAAAAATGCGTGATGCAAAGCAAAACGCACATGATGCAGAGTAAGTAACACGCTTTGCAAAGTACGACACGCAATGTGCCGTGCACAAGTCTTTCGCATAAATAATGGACAAGCGAGGATTGCCCCGTACCCACTAGATACGAGGCAATCCAAAATGCACCAACTTCCTGAAAGCGGCTTTCTTCGCCTGCCGCAAATCATTGGCGATATAAAGCGCGGCATCCCCGCGTTGATTCCCATCAGCAAGTCGGCATGGTGGGCAGGTTGTAAAACAGGCCGCTACCCAAAACCAATCAAGCTTGGTTCCCGCACGACTGTATGGCGTGTGGACGCCGTTCGCGCGCTTATCGCTTCCGCGAAGTGAGGTGAAGTGATGAACATCAATCGACAACTAAGCGCCGAAAAATTGTCTGAAAAATTTGCCAGAAAATGCTGGCTGCCTCCATATGATCTGAATCGTTCAAACAAATTCAAGGAGATTTGAATGATTACTAATCATACGCAACGCCTTCCAGAAGAGGGTTACGTCCGCCTTCCCCAAGTTCTAGCGGTCTATCCGGTATCACGCTCAACGTGGTTGGCCGGTGTTCGGTCTGGACGATTTCCGAGGGGCGTTCACCTCACCCCCAGGACGACCGCATGGAAAGTCGAGGACATTCGTGCACTAATCGCAGCCCAATAAAAAGCCGCTCACGCTCTGAACGTGAAACGGCTCTGTCGAGTGCTGCATTGCCTATATTTTAGGCGATTACGTTCAAAGTGCAAGCGGCGTATCTCAATGGAGAACGCCATGAAAAACACCAATACCCTGACGCTGAAAAAGCCGGGCAACCCCTCGCAGGCTAACCATAAGCAACGCCCAGAGCGCGCTCTGGTTGGTCAGGATGTCATTCTGCAAACCAAGTCACCGAGCCGCATCGTTGGCAAGTTGATCTCGTTCGATGGCGGTTGGATTGTCATCGCCGGTACTGAATATCGCTGGCTATCCGATGGCTCTCTGTCGGCACCGATTACGTCTGGCTCCTTCACGCTCGATAGAAGTGTGGTCACCTACATTGTTGAGGTGATGTAATGATTGAACGCAAACCTCCAATCGTGACCGGCCAGTGTGCCGAAGTGCTGGGCCTGATTCGTCAGCACCAGCCCATTCTGTCTTTCGTCCTGACGGCAGACCATGCCATTCCTGAAACAGCGGCGCGAGTGCATAACCTGCGGGCCATGGGCTTCAACATCGTGACGACCATCCTGCCGGAAGTAGAGTTTCGTGGCGTGATCCGGCGCAATGCTGCGCTGTATTCCTTGGGTTCCCCCGAATGGCCCCGTCCTGGCTTCTTTGAGGAAAATGGGAGCGACGATGCAGATTAACCCGACATTTCAAACACCCAAAGCCGATAAAGCAGCAATCATCGCTGCGTTGTCAGCGTTGTTTGAGCCAGAAGATGTGATCGAACTACGTGCGCTGCACAAAGGCAAGAAGCGCACTGATGCAGGGTACTTTGACAGCGCGCACCGTGACGGGTTGGCTGATGCTGCGGCAACGCTGAATGCCAATGGTGCGGCGGTCTACGTGACTTTGAATCAGCTTGATTCTCAGTTGCTGAGTCGCTATTGCAACCGCGTTGAGAGCTATGCAACCGACACGGCTACAGATACCAATATTACTTGGCGGCGCTGGTTACTGATTGATCTTGACCCCGTTCGCCCAAAAAACACAGCGGCAACGGATGCGCAACTTGCTGAAGCGCACACCAAGTCCAGAGAGTGCTATCAACTATTGAAATCGGAAGGATGGCCCGAGCCGATAGCCGGTGAGTCTGGCAATGGATGGCATCTGCTTTATCCGCTTGATCTACCCAACGACAACGAAAGCCGTGATCTGGTCAAAGGCGCATTGTCTGGCCTGGCAACCCGCCTGGATGATGGCAGCGTAAAGGTCGATCAGTCAGTATTCAATGCAGGGCGTATTACCAAGCTCTATGGCACTGTCGCCAACAAGGGCGATCACACCCCGCTTGCCCCTTGGCGACTCTCCAAGTTGGTGTCAATTCCCAAGCGCAGTGCAGTAGTAACGCCAGAACAACTCCGCGCATTGCAGCCACCAAAGGCTGATCTGGTTAAACCGGCATCCCCTCGCCAGCAACAAGGCACTTTCAGCCTATCCGATTTCATGGGGCGACTGGGAATTGCCTATGAATCAGATCAGCATGAGGGGCGTGAGCGTTACAAACTGGCGCAGTGTCCATTCAACCCGGATCACGGCAAAGGGGAGGCTGCAGTCTTTCAGGATGCCACTGGTGCCATCGGCTTCAAATGCCAGCATGATTCATGCGCTGATAAGCACTGGCAGGATGTGCGGGCACTGATAGACGGGCCGCGTGAGCAACGCAACCCCAATGTGTTTCATGAAATCGCTGGCGGTCGCGCTCCAGCGGATGAATGTGATGACAAAAGCTGGCCAGATCCGCAACCAATGACCGCCAAGACTGAACCCGAGGCTTATCCAGTCGAAGCCCTGCCCGATACTGTACGGGCTGCAGTAGAAGAAGTAGCTGGTTTCGTCAAAGCACCTGTGCCGATGGTGGCATCCTCTGCTCTGGCGGCGCTGTCGCTGGCCATCCAAGCCCATGCAGATGCGAAGCGGGCAGAAAAACTATCTGGCCCGGTCGGGCTGTTCCTGCTGACCATCGCCGATAGTGGCGAACGGAAATCCACCTGTGACGGTTTCTTTACCCGGTCGATTCGTGACTATGAAGAAGCCGAGGCCGAAGCGGCAAAACCCTTGCTCAAAAACTACCGGGCGGCATTGGAAGCCTGGGAGGCCAAGCGCGGTGGCATCAAGGAGTTAATCCGCCAACTGGCCAAAGGCGGGAAGCCAACGCATAGCGCGGAATCCTCATTGCGGGAGATGGAACACGACAAGCCCGAAGAACCGCGAGTGCCAAGGCTGATCTTTGCCGATGCCACACCGGAAGCATTGGCCTTTGGTCTGGCGAAGAAATGGCCATCAGGCGGCGTAGTCTCTGCCGAGGCCGGGATTGTGTTCGGTTCGCACGGCATGGGTGGTGATTCGGTCATGCGGAATCTGGCGACCTTGAATCAGTTGTGGGATGGCAACAGCCTGACCATTGATCGTAAATCGTCAGAATCCTTCACGGTACGTGGCGCACGACTGACCGTAGCCTTGCAGGTACAGGAACCGACCTTGCGGGTTTTCTTCGAGAAGTCCGGTGCGCTGGCAAGGGGCACGGGCTTTCTGGCTCGCTTCCTGATTGCCTGGCCTGAATCAACCCAAGGTTATCGACCATTCACCGAAGCACCGGAGAACTGGCCTGCTCTGGCGGCATTCAATCGGCGCTTATTCGAGATTTTGAATCAGCCCTTGCCGATGGATGAGGACGGCGCATTGACTCCGCCGATGATGCCATTGGCGCCAGAGGCAAAAACGGCTTGGATCGAATACCACGACGCGATTGAAAGCGAACTGGCCAGCGGCGGTGACCTGCACGACGTGCGTGACGTCGCCAGCAAATCAGCCGACAACGCGGCACGACTGGCAACCCTGTTCCAGATATTCGAGGGCGGGGGCGGAGCCATTGGCGCAGATGCCTTCGAGCGGGCTAGTTGCATCACAGCTTGGCATCTATCAGAAGCGCGACGATTCTTTGGCGAATTGGCGTTACCGGTGGAATTAGCGGATGCGGTAAGGCTGAATGGTTGGCTGATCGAGTATTGCCGACGCGAACGCACACACCTTGTTCCGACTCGAGAAGCGCAGCGACTTGGGCCAGTGCGTGACAAAGCAAAACTGACGACGGCTATTCGCGAACTGGAAGAACTTGATCGTGTTCGCGTAGCCCATGAAGGAAGGCGCAAGACCATCAAGGTCAATCCAGCGCTGATCGAGGTGACACCATGAACCTGTCAGCGATGATCAGAAAACGCCAGCACGGGAACTTTGCGACAGCGACAGTTGCGACTTTTGCGACATTTGAATGGCAAAAGGTGCGAACTGTCGCAAGTGTCGCAACTGTCGCTGTCGCAAATCCGGAAACAGTCAAAACCGATAACAGCAAAACCTGTTCGCGGTGGCTGATTCATTTCGCTGATCGTGAATCGCTTGAAGTCGCTTTCACGCCGGATGTTGATCATGCCGGCGCACTGGGGCCATATCCAAACGCAGTCGCGGCTGAACCGATGGCAGAGATGTCGGGAAATCTGCTTGCAACTTTTCAGGCTGATTCAGCAGTCGACCGCAATGGTTCCTGCACATTGCCAACAATATCCAGCACTGATGATCGGCGACTCTGCACGCAATGCCTGAATCTCAGCGGGCGAGTTTGCAACATCGCCGGGCCGGGCAAGTTGGTTTCCGCCAGGCAGGGTTATCAGCCGATGCGCGATGTGCTGCACCGATGCGCGGGCTATCAGCCAAAAACCACAGACACAGACCAACGAACTGGCAGCGAACGCTGGCCGGGCCTGATTGAAATGAAGGGAAAGGAATAGCCATGACCGCACAGATTCAAGCAATGATTTCCGGCACGTTGAGCAAGGATGCAGAACCGAAGGTGAGCAGTGGCGGCAAGGAATATGTTCAGTTGGTGGTCCGCTCAGCCGGAGAGCCGCCCCAGTTTGTTCGAGTGGCGTTGTGGGGTGATGACTGCGAAGGCGCTATCAGTCTTGGCAAGGGTGATGCCGTGTCCGTGGTTGGCAGTCTGACAGTGGGGGTGTGGGAAAGTAACGGCAAAGCATCGCCTTCGTTATCGATGATGGCGCACAGGTGCATTAGTCCAAGTATCAAGAAGCCGCGCAAGTCATTGCAGCACCGGCCACAAACCAAACCGACACAGGCTAGTTTCAGGGCTGCAGCCGAAGGCCAATCGATCAGACCTGCCCCAAGCGGGGATCTCGCAAACGATTTGCCGTGGGGTGACGAATGAGCGCGACCAATCCAGTATTTCACTACCTGTTCGACCAGTACAAGCAGCTTGTCGACCAAGGGCTAGACCGCACCGACGAAGCCCACAAGCTATTCGGGGAAATGATGACCTACGCGCCACCTGAGTATCAGAAAGTAGCGCACGACATGGCGGTGGAAATGGGGTTGATGCCTGACAAGCCAGATGGCTACTCCGATGATGGCGAACCGCTCTACAACCTTGAAGCCATGTGTGAGCGACTGGAAATCAATCCAGATGACGTTCCTGACTTCATCCTGGCCGATGCCTACACCGGCACGGTTCATAGGGTGAATTGAGATGCGAACCATTGAAGCGAAAACGATCAACGATGCAACACTGATAACCCGCGATGAAGTGGCACCCGTCGGCAACTATGAGCCGGTGCGATTCAACGCCATGAAGCATGGCATTCTTTCCCGGCTGGTTGTCCTGGCCCATGAGAACTACGGCGAGTTTGCCGAGCTGCTGGCCGCACTGATCGAGGAACACAAACCGTCAGCCATGACCGAGCAGCACCTTGTTGAAGAACTGGCGGCGATCATCTGGCGCAAGCGGCGGGTATTGCTGGCCGAGGGGGCGGAGATCAATCGCGGACTGAGAGCGGCAACCAAGAAGCCCGGCGAGTTTGGCCCGGCTGCTGCGGCGGCACCGTTTGAACGTGGCTTGTCTGTGGATGCGCCAGAGCTGGCTGAAATGATGAGCGAGACAGCGGAACAGACAACCGAGAACCAGCAACAGGCAGCGTTTGATCTGGCAGCAACCGACAAAGCAAAAGCGATCCTGCGCAAGTCTGGCCCGAATGCCTACGAACGCGCCCTGCGTGTCCTCACCGAAAGCTCAAAGGAATGGTGGGAAGAGGAAGCCGAAGAAGGCAATTACCAGGCTGATGCTGAAGGACTGGCGAAATTCATCACCGACAAGCTATGGCTGCACTGCTACACCTACGACAAACAGGCCCGTTACACCCCGGCAATTCAAGTGCAAACCTTGGGTGAAGGGCTGCAAGCGCAGCGACTTGAGAAACTAAACCGCTACGAAACGCATCTTGACCGCAAGTTTGAACGGACATTAGCCATGCTTTTGAAGCTGAAACTACTGCGGGGCGTATGAAATGAAACACCATCAAAACCGGCACAATGCCAGTAATAGCAATGGATTTGGCAAGAATCAGCCAAAAGCATACCGCTAACTTGCCTGATGATTTCGGTAAATCTCAAAAGGAGAAAATCATGGGTGGTCACGGTAGCGGGCGGCAGGGTGGAAAGCGCTCCACAGATAGTATGCATCCATTGGATATTCGGCGGATTCAACGTGATGGCCTGCTGATACCTGGCCGGGCCTTCAGTTGGCAATGGACTGTCTGCGGCAAAGAGGTGGCAATGGACTGTCTGCGGCAAAGAGGTGGCATCAATCCAGATACGAACGGAAGTCGACCGTGTGATTCTCAACTATCGAAACCGAAGTAACGGCGGCGAGTGGGAAGCGATGGAATACCCCGTCTATCTGGAATGGACGAACTGTAGCTTGGGTGGCCGTCGTCCCTGGTTCCTCTGCCCGGCACAAGGCTGTGGGCGGCGTGTGGCGGTTCTGTTCGGCGGCTCAATCTTCGCCTGTCGGCACTGTCACAAGCTGGCCTATGAGTGCCAGCGGGAAACGGATGATGATCGAGCACTACGGCGGGCGGGAAGCATCAGGCGGCGGCTTGGTTGGCAGGCCGGGATAGCGAACCCGACAGGCGACAAGCCCAAGGGGATGCACTGGCGGACCTTCTGGCGACTGAAAGCGGAGCATGATGCTTTTGCCAATGCGTCATGGGCGGGCATGGCCGAACGGCTTGGGCTGTTGAGTCGGCGGCTGTCTGGCATTGAGTGCAACCTGAACGGCGATGGCTGAATCTGTTTGGCAAAATCGAGCCTAGTATCGTAGCTGCAACTTTCACGGTTGTTTGCTGCGCTATACTTTTCACGTGGGCCGGTGGTCGTGAAGACGCGGCGCTCTGGGCGTCCGAGATGCGGGGTTCAAGTCCCCGCCCGACCCACAAGATTTTCGAGCCATGCACATTGAACGCATTTGATTGGATATACTGCATATGCGCTTTTTGATGCTGTTCGCCTCGGGCAATTGGAGCCCGACTGCATGAAGCCATCTCAGGGCGTGTCAGCAGAATCAGGTGGGCTAAGCCTGCTTGGTGGCTCTGTCTGAATCGCCCCGAAGCCTTAAATCTTGCTCGTCAGCAACCAGATACACATGTCCGTTGTAGAGTACGCCCTTGGCTTTGGTTCCTTCGCCGTACTTTGCTATGGAATCTTTTGCTTCATGCGGAAGCGCCGAGAAAGTAGGAACCAGGCGCAAGTCGACATTCCAAACTTCCTTAATGGTCTTCCGCATTCTGGCGACAACACCAGCCGCCGTCTCGAGACTGATTGGGTCGAATTTCTCCCGTCCCGCAATCGAAAGTAGCGCAATGCCTTTGTTGGCGTCAGTAGGAAACTGGGTGTCCTTACCGGAAGGCACGGCCTGCGCGACAGGCTGGAGCAACCTTAGTTATACTTGGAACGCTTGGTTGAACGACAGAAATTTCGCCTGCTGCGGATTCGCTTTCAGCGGATTGTATGAGAGTAGGGTGACTCTCCAGCCAAGTGTTGTTTAAACTTGAATTACTCTGGTGGCTTACCGTGGGGGTCGTCTCACCGGCATTAGGAGATTGACCTACAAAGCCAGCCGCGCCGGACGCGGTAGTAGAAACGGGGTATCTGCTCCAGAGCTATCTTGCTACACTTGAATTGCCGCTTGAACCTCTGGGAATAAGAGGGTCTGCATCAGCAGATGAACCGTTGGGCCCGACGGTATCGACAAGCGGTTTTCCTATTTGGCTATACTCCAGCCAAGGCTGCTACCGTGACTAGCCATTCATGGTTGAAAGGTTGGCAGTGTCTGTCCTGGTGCTGACAGCAGCCCCATCCGTCTATTGAGGCTTGGTTATGACTGAAGACCACTGGAAGCAAATCGCCGCCGTGCTCCAAAAAGCCAATGAGCAATCATCGGCGGTATTGGCGCCTGCTACTGGTGATGCAACCATCTGGCGGATTGCTGACGACCAAGACCAAAATGGCGATACTGAGTTTGTTCGTATTTATCCGGGCCGGCCACATCCGTGAAGCTCCAAACTCGCCGGACTCTTGGTGATTGCTCACGACGATTCTAGCTGCCTAGCTTTTTTATTCCTTACTGCTAACACTCGACCATGACTTAACGCTCCGTCCAGTTCTCTCTTCAGGTATTTAGCCACAGCCCATCCGGTGCATGTGGAATGCCTGCTATCGAACTGGAAAAGGAGTTAGTCATGCAATATCAAAAACGTCATCGGTATCATTCGCCCGACCGTCGCCCGGTACTTGGGGTGCCATTGAGTTTGGAGGATGGATGCTCGACATGCGGAGATGTTCACGTCATTGGGCAAGGTCTGTATTGTTCGATTGATGGGAAGCGACCCATCGCATTCGTTATGCTGGATGATGACACAGCGCCTCATGCTGATTCAGCTAACGATACTGCTGAATAGCCAGTAAAAAAAACGGGGGAAGACTTTTAGGAGTTATTCCCCCTTCTCTAGTCAGCGTCCTTGAGCAGCCAACCGAATAGCTTTCGAGTAAGCCAGCTAAATTCGTATTTCTCCCTGTTTCCAGAATGGGGATTACCGGAAAACCAAGCGTATTCCAGAATGTCTGACATATCAGCGAATGGCCGTTGATAGTTCGTTGGCAATTTTCCATCGTTGGCTTTGCAGAGTGCTTGCCCAATCTCGCCCCACTGTTCGTCAGTCATGCGTGGTTTTCTCTTCAGTCGCCTGTGCCCTGTAGAAATTTTCTATCTCTCATCCCCTGCCGAGCCATCGTAATGGATGATTCCACTTTGTTTGCCAACAAGCACAACATGGGCGCTAACCAATTTCAACTCGCTTGGTGCAACACGGACAAGCCAGGCCGGTTCTTTGGTTACCTTGTAAATGCGGAAATTCGCAGGCATATCGGACAGCACTGTTAAGCTCGAGAGGCTGCATTCGAGATGCTTGGCAACTATCTGGATTGCATCGTTCTGTGTGATTTCAGTCATTCATACAAGTCAATCCAGTTTAGGTTGCACAATATATTGGTGCGTTGGCCATCAAGTCATGCCCATCGGTTGATGCTTGGAGATCTCCAAGCGGATTTTTAGTTCGGATAGTTCCTGCATCAATTGTTGCGCCAAGTCACCAAGAGGGTCGCCGCCCATGCTCTCTGTTTCATTGATCGTCAATTTGAGCTGAAAAATATCCTTCTGCTGGAGCGCTTCAGTCTCCTGCTGAATTTCCGTCAACCGGCGGCGCAGCTGGGCGATGCGGCGAATTGCTTTCACGATACGCGATGCGACATCTGGCCCGGCAATGGCTTCTGGGTCTTGTCCAAACTCAATAATCAATTTTTCAATTGCCTGCTGGTCGCCGCTTTCGTAGGCTCGATTTACTTCAGCCATCATTGCGTTCCGGCGAAGACGCTCAGGTTCCGTGGTAGCGCGATCCGGGTGCATCAATTTTGCTGCTTGCCGATAGGCCGACTTAATTTCTGGCGTAATTTCCAATGGCGGAATGGGTAGCGCCTCGATCAACCCGGCTTCCTCGGCAGAACTTCTGGCTTGTTCTTGAGCCGCTTGTGCGTAGGCAAGAGCCTCTCCGTTATCAGTCGCTTTCTCTGCCTCGACGTTGGCAATTTGTGCTTCCAGTTCATCCAACTGCGCATAAAGGCGCCCAACGGCTTGGTAATAGCGGCGCTGAAACTTGATGGTTTCGGTTTTGTCAGTTTCCAAGGCCAGCTCTGCCGTGGTCACCTGAGTTTCAAGTTCGGATTGTTCGCCTTCCAGGCGGAGAAGTTCTTGTTCTTCGGGAAGCATCAAGGAGTTTTCCAATCTAACCCAAGGTCACATAGACGAGATTTTGCCGCATGGTGGCCCTGTTCAGCAGCTCGCCGATACCAATAAATCGCGGTGTCTATGTCTTTGATAAAGCCAAGTCCAAGCTCATAAGTTTCAGCTAAGGCATAGTAGGGACCAGCAGCAAACGGAGTGTCGGCGGCATACGCTTCCTCAAATACAACATTTGCCATTTTTTCCAACCAGGCTTGCGCGACCGACTCTTCGGCAGTGCTAAATCGACCGTCGAAACACTTCTCGGCGACCAGCTTCATCTGTCTATTCATGCGCCCCCTCCCGTCCGGGTCGCGAGTTAGCCAATAGATTGCCTTGCTCAAGCTTTGGGGCACGACTTTTCCGTCAAGGTAGATTCCCGCCAGCTTTAAGCGTGCAGCGACGGAAGATTCTCCGGCCAGTTCCAACCAGTGGATCGCCGCGTCGACATCCTTACGCAATCTACTTCCCGATAGGTATTCGTCGCCAAGTAATTCCTGAGCGGAGCCATAGCCATGTTCAGCGGAATGCAGCAGCCACTTCTCTGCTAGCTGCAAATCTTGTTGCAGGTGTTCGCCAGTGAGGTAGTGTCGCCCAAGTTTGAAGGCTAGCGCTCTGTCGCCCATTGGGGTGGCTGTCCCTATGCCCAGTTCGTACCAGGCAACGGCCTGTTTGTGATCTGGCTCAACAAGGATAGGTGGCAGGCTGCCCCTCCTTGGTGCGTTCACGCCGTCTCCATGGCCCAACAGATAGAGATCGCCAAGCATTTCGCACGCCCAAGGGTCGCCCAAATCGGCAGCATGAGAAAGCCAATAGATGCCTTCCGTGGTGGTGTGTCCGGAAATATCTGCGCGCAGATATTCGTTTCCAAGGCGGCGGCACGCGGGAACGTAGTCTTGTTCGGCGGAAGTTTTTAGCCAGTGCAACCCTTCCTCCGGATTGCTTTTCCAATCACCATACGGGCTTAGCATCATCTTTGCGTACTCAAATTGCGATACACAGTCGCCGCTTTCCGCTTGAGCTTTGTACCAGTCGAGCGCCGAGTCGATTAGCGTTTGGGCCTCTTCCTCCGGCACGAATGGCATTTCAGCATAGGCAAGCTGTGCAGGCCCATAGCCAAGCTGGGCGGAACATTTTAACCAGTGCTCCGAGTCTCTATTTTCTCCTCTCTCGGATAAAAGCTCAGCTAGCTCATATTGCGCCTCGGGATGGCCTAAATTTGCCGCCTTCAGGAAATACTCTTCGGCCTTGTCTTCATCTGCTTCATCGCCATCTCCGTGTCGATAACGCATCCCCAAGTCGAAGAATCTTTCGGTACCGAAATCGGCTTCGGTCCATGGGTAGCCTTGTTCAGCCGCTTTGCGATACCAATACAGGGCCTGCTCGTCATCGGGTTCGTGATCAGTGTCTCCTTCATACACGTGGATCATGTGAATGATGGCCAGAAGGTTTCCTTGTTCGGCTGCTTTGATGACCCAGTACAGGTCTCCTTCTTCTGCTTCGTCGAGACCATTTGGAGATCGGCCCAGGCTCCACATGTTGAAAAGCCCCCACGGGTAATTTTGTATTGCTGCTCTACGGCACCAATGCACCTCTAATTCATAATTCCCCCTATGCCGATAGAGCTGCCCAAGGTCGTTCCAGATTTCCGGGTCGTTCCGAGTGCTGTTAGCCAGGCACCAGTCGAAAGCCAGCCTGGCAAAGTGCTCCGCGAGACCTTCATTTCCCTTGACTGATTGCTCGCCCCCGTAAAGGGTTGATAGCGGATAGTAGGCTTTGCCGTAGCCTTCAGCGGCTAACCGCTGAAAGGTAATGAACGCTTCGGTCAACGCCGAAATCGGCACCCATTTCCAGCCTATGCGTTCGCCAATCCAACTTGTTCCACCGCAATCGGTAAGGTGGTCATATACCTCCCTCGCCTGGCGGTAGAGCGTGTCGCGGTCCTTCACCAGAGCCAGTTTCGTTGCCGCTAATCCACGAGCAACCAAGCTGCCGCGTTGTGCAGCCGAAACGGCTATGTCTCGGCTGGCTGTGTTCGCAGGGAAATTCTCCCGGTCAGTCATTTGCGGCCATTCATGGATTGGCTTGGTTCAGTCTTCGCGGCGTGCTGCGCCATTAGCTTGCCGATGTCGCTTCGGCCGATCATTCTGACGCCTGATTTTTTGGCAAGCTCCAGCGCATTATTTGTGAATGTGCCGGTGGTGACGACCCACGCGGTATCGCATTGGTAATAGGCTTGTCCAGACAAAGCCTCCTGCACAGCGGAGACGCCTACACTGCCTGCATAGCGTTTGGCTTGAACCGCAATACGTTTAACATCTTTGACTAAAATAAGATCGGCCCCGTAATCACCGGTTGATGGTGTAAGTTCAACTGCATAGCCATCGGCGCGAAACAATCCAGCGAGAAACACCTCAAATTCAGTGCCGCTGAGTTTGTCCAGTTCTTCGGCTCTTGCATGCCCATGTGCTTGTTGCCATGCATCTTGCTCGCGTTGCTTATGGCTCAGGGTCTTGTGCTGTGTTTTGGCAAATGCCAGTGCGTCGCGCAAGTGGCGTGTTTCCGCGTCCTCCTTCGGTGATGGTTCGCTTGGTGGCAAGGCGGGGGTGGGTTTGCTGCTGAATATTCGCCAAGCAAGCCATCCGATACCAACAAGAAATAAGATAAAAAATATGTCTTTCACGTAATTTGGCTCATGGGTTAGGTGGCTGTTAGCCTGCTGCCGGGGGTATCTCTAGGTAAGGCTTCTGGCTCAATGCCTTGAATCAATCGCGATGAGAAATCTCATGATTGTTCATCCTCGATCCCCTTTGACTATCGTTAGATATTGCGCTTTCGTTTCGCTGCTTTCAATGCTGCGGAAAGTAATAGAAACGGCGATTCATAGTGCAAAACTAAGTGCGTGGGGTGCTAGTTACCAGAATTTTTAGGCTGCGTTACCGTGTAGCGGAATAATTTCCGCCCCTGCTTTCAGCTTGTCCAGGTAGTCAGCCCATAGCTGCATCATCGCTTTGCGTTCCTTCAGGAACTTGGTGCGGTTGTATGCAGTGCCGAGCGCATCAGGAACAGTGTGCGCCAGTTGGTGCTCGATCACCTCCGGCTTGACGTGCAGTTCTTCGTGAAGGATTGTCCTAGCCATTGCTCTGAAGCCGTGGCCGGTGATTTCTTCCTTGGTGTCGTACCCTAAGCGCCGCAGTGCAGCATTCACCGCTGCATCACTCATGGGGCGATCAGTACCTCGAGCCGAGGGGAACAGGTAGCGGCCTGTTCCGGTAAGCGCCTGAAGCTCTTGCAGCACCGTTACGGCTTGAGTAGCGAGGGGAACCAAATGTTCAGTTTTGGTTTTGTTGATGAAGTACCGCCATTCGGCTTTGTCGAGATTGAAGCTATCCCATTCGGCTTTACGAAGTTCGCCGGGGCGTGTGAATAGCATTGGCGACAAGAGCAGGGCAGACTTGACCACGAATGTTCCCCTAAAACCGTCAATAGCCCGGAGTAACTCGCCCACTGCTGACGGTTCGGTGATGCTGGCAAAATGGGTTGCTTTGGCCGGTGGGATTGCGCCTTTAAGGTCAGGGCAGGGGTCGCGTTCGGCTCTGCCGGTTGCTATGGCATAGCGGAATGCTCTGCTGATTTCGCTCCGGACACGGTGCGCGGTATAGCGTGCGCCACGTTCATCCATGCGGCGCATTACGCTCAAGACATCGGGGGCGGTGATTTCGGTAATCGCTTTGCCGCCTATCCAAGGGAAAACGTCTTTCTCCATGCGTGCAAGTGTCTTGGCCGTCTGAGCAGGTTCGACGGTATCTTTGCGCTGCTCAAGCCATTCACGGCATAGCACCTCAAAGGAATTTGCTGATCGTTCTACCTTCGCCGCTTTTGTGGCCTTTCTGTTCTCGCCTGGATCAACACCATTGGCTAGAAGTTTACGAGCGTCATCGCGGCGCTGGCGTGCGTCCTTCAGGCTGACATCAGGATAGACGCCCATTGACAGGGTTTTTCGCTTCCCGTCGTACCGATAATCGAAGCGCCACCATTTGGAACCACTTGTCCCCAGTAGTAGATAAAGGCCGCCGTCATCGGTCAGTCTGACGGGCTTATCAGTTGGCTTTGCATTGCGCAGAACGGTATCAGTAAGTGCCATGACAGTAACACCCTTTTGGAGTTGGTGAGTTACTGTCAAAGTTACTGCTGTTTTCTGTGGATTGCAATAGATGTTACTGCACTGCATTGGACGAAAAAAAGGCCAGAACCCTTGAATTTACTGGGGTTTCTGGCCTTCTTTGTACTGCTTTAAACTACTTGTTGGTGCCCAAGAAGGGACTCGAACCCCCACACCTTTCGGCGCCAGAACCTAAATC
>JAQTZQ010000256.1 GCA_028687645.1 Rhodocyclaceae bacterium | reverse complement strand
GCTTTGTCTGGATCATGATCTGTGAATATCTCAAAAAGAAATTGGCCGGGATTAGCCCTCCTCGAAGTCTCCGATTACTCCAAAATCATGCCGAAGGTATCGGGTAACTGAGGTTTTTAGGATCAACCAGCTGAGGTGTTACATCAGCCTGACTCTGGCACAAACATACCAGCAGCCAAGGCTTGAGCTGAGGCAACACCGAACTCGCTCAAAATCGATGCCCAATCCTGGCCGGGCAGCGCAACCGAGCCAGGCGAGATGTGCGGAAATCCCGAAAAGCGCGGCGCTGGCGCTGCCTGAAAAACACCGTCGCGCACCTGATAGACGCTGCGTTCAACAAGTTGAGGATGCTGCGCCGCCTGCTTCGGGTCGAGCACGGGGGCAAAACAGGCGTCGCTGCCTTCAAGGATTTTGCACCAATGGGCTTGCGGGGCGGAGGCGAACAAGGTCGTCAGTTTTTCTTTACCAGCCGCCCAGGTTGATGCATCGATACTGCGCGCAAATACCGGATCCTCCGCCAGGCCCAGCTTTTCAAGCAGCTCAAGGTAAAACTTGGGCTCCAGCGCACCGATGGTGACGTATTTGTCATCAGCGCAACGATAGGTGCCGTACCAATAAGGCCCATCGAGCAGGCCGGCGCCACGCGCCATCGGCATGGTGCCTCCGGCATGAAAGGAAAGCAGCAGGTTCATCAGGTTGGCGCTGCCATCGACGATAGCGGCGTCAATAACCTGCCCGGCGCCGCCAGCTTTGACGTTAAGTAGCGCCGCCAGAATGCCCATGGCGAGATAGAGCGCGCCGCCGCCCAGATCGCCGACCAAGGTTGGCGGGGCGATGGGAACTTCGCCGCTCGGGCTGGCGTACCAAAGCGCCCCGGAGAGGGCGATGTAGTTGATGTCATGGCCGGCCGATTGCGCCAGTGGGCCGTTTTGCCCCCAGCCAGTCATGCGGCCAAAAATCAGTTTTGGCTGACGTGCAAGACAAACATCCGGACCCAGCCCCAAACTTTCCATCACGCCGGGGCGCAGGCCCTCGACCAGAACGTCGCTATGCTCGAGCAGTTTAAGCACCAGTTCAGCGGCCCCGGGGTTTTTCAGGTCGATGCAAATCGAGCGCTTGCCACGGTTGAGAATATTGTTTTTACCCAAGGCCAGAGGGTCGTTGCTACCGGGCTTCTGTGGCCGCTCGATCAAAATCACCTCGGCGCCCATGTCGGCAAGCAGCATGCAGGCAAAGGGCGCGGGGCCGATGCCGGCGAGCTCAATCACACGAATTCCCGCAAGGGGGCCACTTTTAACGCTCATAAACCTCCTGAAAAATGCCTATCGCCTCCAATCAACAAAAATAATTGGGACTGTTGCGCCCGCCCAACATATTTTTAAAGAAAGCGTAACTTTTTATAGATTTCAAACGCTCGTTTGATATTTAATACACTCGTAACACGCAGGGAGCAATCCCTTACTAATACTACATGGAGACAAAACAATGAATAAATGTATCAAGCTGCGCGTGATGCCAGCACTCATCGCTCTGGCGTTTTCCGGGGTCGCCAGCGCCGCCGGGTTTCAATTGCAAAACCAGAATGCTTCCGGCACCAGTGTCGCCTTCGCCGGCGCCGCTGCAGTTGCTGAAGATGCCAGCACCATTTTCTTCAACCCGGCGGGGATGACCTATCTGCCTATGGGGCACAGTATTTCCGTGGCTGGAACGGTGATTAGCCGCTCGGTTGAATTTACCGATACCGGCACAACCAGAATGCCCGTGATTAATCCGCTAACCGGCGCCCCGACCGGCAGCTTTCATCCGCTCGGCGATAACGGTGGTGACGGTGGCGGTAATTCTTTGGTGCCGGCTTTTTACTACAGCTACGCGATCAGCCCTGCACTGCGCTTCGGCTTGGGCGTATCGGCAACCTATGGCAGCGAAACCGAATATGACGAATCTTTTGCCGGGCGTTTTTCCGGTCGCTACACCTCGATTCACCAAATCAATCTGAATCCGTCCGTGGCCTACCGGGTCAATGACATGCTGTCACTGGGCTTTGGCATCAATTACGCCAAGAGTGAAGTCGAGTTCCGCCAGGATGCACCTTTCGTTGGTGCTCCCGAAGGCAAATTATCGGGTGATGACAGTGCCTGGGGGTACAACCTGGGTGTCATGCTCCAGCTGAGCCCGGCGACCCGTTTGGGCTTGAGCTATCGCTCCAGCATGAAATTTGACCTCGAAGGCAGCCAGGTCATTGAAGCCCCGCTCAATATCAACCGCTCAATCACCGCTGAACTTGAAACACCAGACAACTTCTCCTTCGCGCTCAGCCAAAAAATCGGTGACCGCTTTGAGTTGCTGGCAGATGCCACCTGGACAGGCTGGAGTACGGTCAATGCGCTGACGCCAATGCTCTCAAATGGAACCCGTGCAACCGCACCCTTGCGTTATAACTTTGAAGACACCTGGCGTATTGGACTAGGCGGAAAATATCAGCTCAACCCAACCTGGAACCTGCGCGCCGGCATTGCTTATGATGAATCACCGGTGCCGGATGATGCCAGCCGGACGATGACGGTACCCGATTCTGATCGCACCTGGCTATCATTTGGCGCACGCTGGCAGGTGACCAAGGCGGCATCTCTGGATATGGGTTATGCCCACATTTTCTTTAAAGACAGCTCGACGGAACGTCAGGTCAAGAACACGGCAGAAACCGCTACTCTGCAAACAGTTCGCGGTGATTTCAAGACCAGCGCTGATCTGTTCTCAGTGCAAATGAACTATAACTTCTGATTTCTCAGCCAACGAAAATCAGCAAATGCCCCGAATTGCTCGGGGCATTTTTTGGCAATTTGTGTTTTAAACCTTAAGCGACTGCCGTAATTTTTCCAGTAATTTCGGGCCGATGCCTTTGGCGCGTACCAGTTCATCCAGGGTCTTGTAGGGGCGGGCATCAATAATCGCCGCCGCCATTGCGGCACTGAGTCCCTTGACCGCGGCCAACGCCTCTTTGCTGGCTGCATTGACCGATAGCGTGGCATCTTCAACCGGCTTGGCCTTGACTGTCGGTGCTTTTTTAGCCGCTTTGGCCTTTGGCTTGGCAGCAGGCTCCTTCTTGACCACTTCAACGCTCGGACGGCTCAGTGCCCGATAGTCACGCGTGACGTAACCCGCCGACGTCCACTCGCGCAACATCAAAACCAGGTGGCCGTCTGTCGGCAAAGGCGCCGCATGGCTAGCCACCTGCCAATCGAGCCAACTGTTCTGACCGCTGAGCGTGCCCAGCACCAGACTGGCAACCGGCACACCAGCCCAGTCACCACCGGCGTAGGGCGCCTCAAGCACCCATAACTCTAGCGCCAGCGTGCCACTCAGATTTTCCACCGGACGGGGATTTTCAATGCAGGCGAGATCAAAATTGATCAGATCACCGGCGAAACTACAGCAAACAGTACCCTTCATTCGCGGCTGCACAAAGCTGACCGGCTGGGGATAGTGCGCAAAATCCTCAACGCAATCGGTACCGTCGCCGCTGTTGGAGATGAGAACCAACGAAAGCGCATGCGCCTCCTGCCCGGCGGGTGGCAGCGCATGGGTGCTGCCGCTGACATAAAGTGCGCCCGAGCCGTTGGGCAACAGTTGTCCAAGTGGCAAATCGGCGATCATGGCGCCGGTTTCGGACCATAATTGCAAAGCCCATTGCTGCCCGGCCAGTTGTGTTTCATGGCAAAAAATTTCAGCGTTGATAAACACGTCGTCGCCTTCAAAGCGATAACCATGCGTTTCGCCCAGCCAGGCGACGGGATTTTTGCTATAGCGAGTTTCAAGGGAGAGTTTCATGGGAAATTTGCCTGTTCAAGAGAAAATTTTGGGCATTATAGGAGCCAAGCCAAGTGACTCTGAAAGCAAATTTTTGAATTTTTTGTGACACCCATTATTGGTGCAAACGACCATTTTACGGGGCTTGCGTGGAACTTTGATTATTTGGAAATATTTCCCGACAATGATTTTTGCATCACCACTGCGCACCGATTTGGACATCATTACGGTCAACCGCCTAAATGAGCCAAAAAATTATTTCTGAGACCATGGAATGCAGACCAGGTTGTGGCGCCTGCTGCATTGCCCCGTCAATCAGTTCGCTAAAGAAGCTAGCCGGTGTGGCTTGCCCGTATCTTGCGGAAGACATGCGCTGTCGGATTTTTACGCAGCCGGAACGTCCGGCTTGCTGCGCCGGCCTGCAAGCATCGCGCGAAATGTGTGGCGAAACGCGAGTCCAGGCGCTGCAATGGCTGAACGAACTCGAAGCACTCACTCGACCGGGATAGTAGAATTCGGCCTCCCGACTGCAGCCAAAGCACATGGATCCGATACTTCTCCTCAAAGCCCTGATTCTCGGCATCGTCGAAGGGCTGACCGAATTCCTGCCGATTTCTTCCACCGGGCACCTGATCATCGTCGGCAGCCTGCTC
>JAQTZQ010000255.1:1411-4503 GCA_028687645.1 Rhodocyclaceae bacterium | reverse complement strand
AACATCGACTAAACCAATTTGGACTAATTTTTTTTGCACTTCAATCTATTGGTGTTTTGGGTTCTTCAATACGCTAATGGAAAAGTCTATTCACACACGAAACTACGCGATGTTCCTGCTGATTCTTCGACGGTTTCGGGATGAGTTGGGATTGACTCAAGTAGATCTTGCTGCACGTCTAGGGGTAACGCAGACCTTCGTTAGCAAGTGCGAGCGAGGTGAGAGGCGTTTGGATGTCGTTGAATTAAAGATATGGTGTGACGCGTTGGAGACATCTCTTGTCGAATTTTCTACACGCTTCGAAATTGAGTGTCAGAAAACTGCATGAATAAAGGGCTATGTGCATTCGATGGTTGGAACTTTGCCGGCTCATCACGCTGGCATTAAGCCCGTTTTGTGCAAAAGGTGGTTGAAACCTGCTCTTGATTTTGCCATGCCCTCATCTATACTGAACATGTGCTGACCATGACCATAACGGAGTAAGCAATGGCAACCGCTACTGAACGTATCCCCGTCCTAGTGACTTCCCAGGAGAAAGCGAAGATCGCCAAGATGGCTCAGGATGCTCATTTGTCGATGGGCGAGTTTTTGCGCCGCGCTGCAGCGTCTTTCCGCCCGAGTGAGGACGATAAGATTCTTGAAGGAATGATTGACCAGATGTTGAAAACAACGGCTCAGGCGAGTGCCGCCATTGACGACGCCTTAGCCTTTGTTGAAGTCTCAAATCGGCGCATTTCTGCCATGGAAGCTAGGCAGACGCACTAATGGGAATCACTGACAAGATGTGGGACGCAATCACCACGGTCATTAAGATGAACGACAAGGTAGAGCGCATGGCCGGAACAATGAAAGGGCAACAGGAAAAGATCGAGAATCTGACGGAACGGGTAATTCGGCTGGAAACGGCGCTGGAAATTACGCTTTCGCGTCCTGTGGCTACCCGGACTGACGCGGCCCAACTGAAACACAAAGACTGATCGAAATCGAAAAACAAGGACGGAAGAATTGGCATTTCCAACCAGCGGCTTTTCGGGTGCGCGGATACAGAATATGCGGTTTCCAACCCCAGAATGCACATAGCCGAATAAAGGGGGCTGTTCGAAATGCTTGTTGGTATTTTATAGAGTTGAAGGAATATGGCGACTTTTGATACTGCGATGGCACCACAAGGGGCCGCATGCTGACAGCGACCAATTTCTACTCAGCGATGCTGCTGGGATGCTGCGGCTCAAAGCATTCAAAACGCCAAGCAAACCAACGTGGCAAGGGCTGCGTTGGAAAAAGCGCTCGCCCAGGTCGCCGTTAAGCGTGGGGCAGCCTGGGCCGCAACTGCCGCAGTCGGATCAACGGGTATTGGCGCACCGGTCGCAGCGGTAATGACGATCGGAAACATCGCCCTAACGGCCAAAGATGTTTATGAAGTTTATCAACTGATGAACGGTGGTTCGGCAGGCGCGGCGCCGGCTGGTAGTAGTGGTACTACTGTACCGGGTGGAACAGGTAGCCCAGCAGCGGGGGGGAATCCGAGTACAACTCCTCCGAGCGCCCCTAACGCGCCGAGAGGGAAGCGCCGACCGTGATCGGAAAAACGACTAATTTTTCAAACCCGAAGAAACCCGGCCATCGCGAGATGCCCGGGTTTTTTTAAGTCGAGATAGTGCCTAGCAGACCACCATCATTGATATGCGTCACAAGGTTGCCATAACGAGCCGCAGATTTTTGGTACGCCGCCGTAAAAGCATTGGCCAGAAAATTGTGCTTTCCTCTTTCGTAAAACGCCAACAACCCAAACGTGTAGTCCCGGCCCCGAATGTCTGAGAACGAGAACGGCGCAAGGGCATGCTTCACCAGCGGAATGTTCATCGCAATGCGTGATGTTCGCTTATTGCCATCCTGGAACGGCTGGATGTAAGAGATGAACACCATGGCAAAGAATGCTTGTTCGTACGGGTTTGTAATGGCATCGGCCTTCTCGCAGAACTCATCAAAAATTTCGGTGAGTTGGTGCTTATTGTCTGGCGGCAAATACTTGCTATCGTCAAACCACACCACTTTCGAGCGAATCGCACCAACGGCTGATTGGTCAGCAAGTAACCCGTTGGTGAGCAATGAGTGGATGTCCAACACATCGCGCTTAGCAAAAGACAGGCTAGGCCCATGTTCTTTCAAAAACGAGATAGCATCCTTGTGATTAAGCACAATTCGCATCTCTGTCTCTGTCAAACCCGCAGGCCGTTCTCCGAACTCAATCAGCGTTTTGGTGTCGAGCCATGAAATTTTGACGTTTTCCAAGTTGGAAGAAGCGTAAGTCAGGTCAATCAACAAGGATGCCAGAATACGCTCATACAACTTGCCCTTTTCTCTGGCTTCCGCAGTTCCTTTCACCGTTCCGGCCTGTTCAAGCGCCAAAAGCTGGTCATCGGTTAGCAGAAACGTCAAATTCGGGCGGTAATCCCCAAGCAGCCTTGGGTTGTATCGCACCGGCTCCCGATGATGCGGAGCGCGGGACAAATCCCAACGCAGGTAAGCATCCGAATCCGTGTTGACACGGTATGCCTTTCCTTCAGGCTGAAGCAATCCGGCCTGTACGAGCTTCTTGATGTCTCGAAAGACCGTAGTCCGCTCCACGCCGAATTCCGCAAAGTCTGCAACAGACCTTGTTTCCTCCGGTGCTTCAAGAAACACGTCGATGATTTTTTGCTGACGCTCAGTGAGCGGCATATTCAGCTCCTAATGATGTTGCGTGAGATGTTGCACCTATGCAACATAAATTGCAACATTGCAGCTAGGATATGTTGCAAGAGACGTTGCTGCCTTGCAACATACGCTGCAACATCAACATTGGCTGGCTTAGTTTTCCTGCGCCAGTTCCATGCGTTCCCGCATTTCATCGACGAATGCATTCGGCTCCATCAGCCCATAAGGGCAGTCATTGCGACAAATGTCGCTTGCTCAGCCAAATGTCGCTTGCTCAGCCATGAGTTGTCACTGCACAAGGCAGTAAGAACTGCGCGACATTGGCTTTATGGGACGGGATGCCGCACACGCGGCAATAAGGTGGCTGCGGCGCTCACAACCCACAACTTATTCCG
>JAQTZQ010000255.1:0-1311 GCA_028687645.1 Rhodocyclaceae bacterium | reverse complement strand
TCCGGATGCCCCAAAAATATTAAGGCTATGTGCAAACTGAGGTTGGAAATCTGAATTCACGCCAAGCGTGACAACTAGCCGTTTTGTGCAAAAGCTGGCTGAGACTTGATGGTGTATGTCACTTGTACTAACATTAACGGTGTTGATCATATACTCAAAAAGGTGTCGTCATGACCGCTATTGCAACCTCACCCGCCGTCCGCTCTGCCCGATTGGGGCTACGAGCTACGCCCGAACAGGAAGCCGTCCTGCGCCGGGCTGCCGACGTGGCGCACAAATCCCTGACTGATTTTATTTTGGATAGTGCTTGCCGGGCTGCCGAGCAAACCCTATTGGATCAACGTCTTTTCCTGGTTTCAGGCAGTCAAGGTCAGGCTCTAATGGCGTTGCTGGAGCGCCCTGTGCAGTTCAATGAGGGTTTGCGAGATCTGTTCTCCCGCAAGGCTCCATGGGATTCCAAATGAGCCTGCGCGGCCCCGATTCCCTTGAGGCGCGGCATAGACTTGAAGACTTTGATTGCGGCAAGTCTGCCCTTAACGAATGGTTGCATCGGCACGCCCGGCAAGCGCAAGGCAGCGGCTCGGCCAAGACGTTTGTCGTTGCAGACGATGATCGTGTGGTCGGCTACTTCAGTCTGACCGTTGGCCAGGTCGATACGCTGGAAGCACCTGAGCGCATCCGTAAAGGGATGGGGCAGTACCCGATCCCGGTAGTCATACTGGCTCGCTTGGCGGTTTCCATTCAGGATCAGGGGAAAGGCATAGGCTTTGGCATGCTTCAGGATGCGATTCGCCGCACGCTCCTCATTGCCGAGCAGGCCGGAATCCGTGCGATGCTGACTCACCCCATTGACATCGAGGCATCGAGCTTCTACACCCGGTTTGGGTTCATCGCTTCGCCGCTGAGTGAACAGCAATTGCTGCTGCTCCTGAAGGATGCAAGACACTCGTTGGTGTAGCGAAATCCAACCAGTAGCATCGCAATGTTTTTTGCTGCTGGCTGGCTGTTTCCAACCGTGTTTTGCACATAGCCCATCTTTCTCCCCTCCCTTTAAAACCCAATCCGGCCAACAGACCAACCTGGCGACCGATCAGACTGGAACGTATTGCAGACCAATGGCTCGGTATCCCAATCTTCGTCGTCATCAACACTGACGCTATAACAAGCCGAAACAAATTCACACTTGCCGCACTGGCTGACGTTGGCCATCTGATGCAATACCCGCGTCCCGTTCATCACCGCAGCGTACTGCTTGATCTTATCTTCCACCCAGGCATCGTTATAAAGCGCGACTTCCTTAAAGCCCTCCAT
>JAQTZQ010000072.1 GCA_028687645.1 Rhodocyclaceae bacterium | reverse complement strand
CGCTCGCCACGAGAGAATACTTTGACTAAGGCTTGGTCAATAAATGCCTCGGAATAGACTGATTTCATCATCGCCTCTAAATCTAGTAGTTAAATTTTCTAGGCGACAACTAGTCTGACACAGGGGGTAGGCTGCGTTGTAGTCCTCTAGTATTTCGACGAGACCAGCGGTTTTGAAGGCAGGATCGCCGCCGCCATCTTCATCGCTGATATGTGGATCGAAAAGCGCGGTGATTTTCAGAGCCGGGCAATGCGCCTTCATCAGGCGGTAGTAGATGATCGCTTCCGGGATGCTGCTGGTGGCAAAGATGGCGTGGAATTTACTGCCTTGACTCAGGGTGACCCAGTTTTCGGCAATGTCTTGAATCACCGCGTACTGGTGTTCGTCGCGGCTGTATTGGATGTTGGGCAGATGGTCTTCGATACCGGATTGATAAACGCCAGAGGCATCCCGGTGTCCGGCCATCTGCACATCATTCATGTAGCGGTTGAAAACCTTTTTTTTCGCCGTATCTGCAAGCGCTTCGGCCACCGTGCTGGCTTTGGCCTTTTCCAGCCCGACGGCTTGCCGTAAATCGCGGTCGCGGTAGGTCAGCACCTGGTAGGGGTCAAAGCCCAGCACGTTCTTGTCACGGATGCCGTCGGCGATGCTGTAGCGGTGCAACTCATCGCCGAAGACATCGGTGGTGGTGTTGTCCTGGCGGACGTTCTCCTTATGGATGGGCGTGCCGCTGAAGCCGAAGAAGACCGCGCCGGAAAAGCTCTTTTTAATATCAATGAGCATGTCGCCAAAGGTGGAGCGGTGGCATTCGTCAACGATGAACACGATGCGCTTGGCGCGCATGGTGTCCAAATCGTGTGTCTTAAGGCCATCTTCCTCGTCCTTGAGCTTGCTCATCTTCTGGATCGAGGTGACGATCAGGGTATCGGCGGGATCGGTGCTCTTGAGTTTTTTGACAAGTACGCCAGTGTGTTCCGTGGCCTGCACCTCGTTGCCGTCTCCGGCGAAGTTGCGATAGGCGTTCAGGGTCTGGGTGCCCAGCTCGATGCGGTCGAGCAGGAACACCACCTTGTCTGCATCCTTGGAGTTGGCAATGAGTTGGGCAGACTTGAAGCTCGTCATCGTCTTGCCAGAGCCGGTGGTGTGCCAGATGTAACCGCCCAGCCGGTTCGGGTTTTTCCAGTCGGTCTTGGCCACTTTGTCAGAAATGGCGTGGGCGGCGTAATACTGATAACTGCGCATCACCTTCAGCACGCCGTCCGACTCATCTGCCACAGTGTAAAAGCCAATCAGCTGATGCGCCATCGGGATGGACAGCAGGTTCAAGGTGAAACGCTTCCAATCGTTAATCGGCTCGTTATTGAAGTCTGCCCAGTGAAAAGCGTAGTCCTTGTTGAATTTTCCGTCCGGCCCGGGATTGGCGAAGTAAAGCGCCTCGGCGGGCTCCATCGCCACAAAAATCTGGACGAGCGAAAAAAGACCGGTGAAAATTCCCTCGCGCGAATATTTTTGAATCTGGTTGTAAGCCTGGCTGACCGGCACACCGCTCTTCTTCAGCTCGATGTGAATCACCGGCATGCCATTGATGAGCAATAGGAGATCACCGCGCCGGTCGTTGAGCAGCGGAGAGCCACGTCCATGGCGTGGCTGCTGCACGATCTGGTAGCGGCTTTGCCCAGCGGCAATCTCGTGGCGGTCGTAAATTTTCAGACTCACTTCCTTGCCGAAGTGCAGCGTATCCGCCGGGTTGTCGCGGGTGATGGCCACCGTTTTGCCATTGATGAAACCGTTGAGCCTGAGCGGGGTGCGCAACGCGGTGATCTGCTCCATGATCTGCTGCATCTCGCCGTCGGTCAGCGGCACCTCATTAAGCCGATTGATCCCGCGATTGTTTTCGAAAAGGATTTGCTTCCAGTTCGCCAGCAAGTCGGCCTCGCTGGGGCTTTTGATCACATCCGCATCGCCCCAGCCGCGCTGGCGCAACTCGTGGATGACGGCTGCTTCAAATTCGGATTCTTTGGCAAAGGTGGTCATGAAATCAATCAAGAATGAGGGCGGTGTTTGAGTTTTTGCTCCAGCGCTTTGAGCGTCGCCTCATCCTGCTGGTCGGCTTGTTGCGCTTCCTCAGCCTTTCGGCGCTGGTCGTAGTCGAGATAAAGGGCGCTTGTTTTGCGCTCCATTTGCTCATGGCTGATGGAGCCGGCATGGTTCAGTAGCGGGAAGCCGTTGGACGTGATGATCTGATCCACGTTCTGCTTCCAGAAACTCATGCGCGTTTCCTGCTGGCGCTTGGCGCGCAGCTCGGCGGTTTCCAGGAAGATGACCACGAGGCGGTTCAGCGTATCCATCTCGTCTTCGCTCAGGTAATTCTTGGCGACGAGAATGTCTGCCTTTCGTACCTTGGCCCCCTGCCAGTGCAACAACCCAAAGTGCGGATCATCGCCTTTGGCGCGCGCCGTGACGAGTTCGGCGGCGGTTTTTTGGGTGACGGCATAGATCAGCAGGTTTTGCACCGAGGCGAAGAAGAGCTGCGTGGCCTTGTCCGTCTTGTCGTAGTCGCTGCTCAGGGCCAAGAGGTCGCGCACCTTCTGGTAAAAGCGTTTCTCGCTGGCCCGGATGTCGCGAATGCGCGCCAGCATTTCGTCGAAATGATCGGGGCGGCCATCCGGGTTCTTGAGGCGCTCGTCGTCCATCACGAAACCCTTTTGCAGGTATTCCTTGAGGATCGTCGATGCCCAGCGGCGGAATTGGACGCCACGCGGCGAGCGCACCCGGTAGCCCACGGCCAGAATGGCGTCGAGGTTGTAGAGCGTGACCAGGCGCTGCACCTCGCGGCTGCCTTCGATTTGAACTACCGAGGATTCCTCGGTAGTTGCTTCGCGGCTTAGTTCGGCATCCTCGAAAATGTTTTTTAGGTGCAGACCGATGTTGTCCGTGCTGACATCAAAAAGCTCCGCCATGTCGCGCTGCGTCAGCCAGACGGTTTGGTCTTTGGTGCGAAGCTGGATCTGGCTCTTGCCGTCGTCGGTGGTGTAGAGAATGAGCATGGGAATTGGGAGATCGTGGCGGCGCAGTGTTAGACGAACATCTTTTTCAAACAGGCGGATTTGATCTGCTGGAGCTTTTGGAGCTGGATGGCGTGTTGGGAAATCAGTTCGTCGAGCGTGCGGAAGTAGGTGCCGATTTTTTGCTGCTCGTCCGACAGTGGCGAAGCGAACGGAGTGTCTTTCCCGCAGCTGATGGTGTACGTGCCGACAGTGCCAGTTCCCGCTGATTCCTTGATGTAGTTTTGAATCCTTTCGCCAACAAAGGAGTAATAAAGAAAATCTCCGTTTAACGCTCCGTGGTTTTTGAACCAAATAATGTTGCCATCCTTAAAGTAGACCGGATCGTTTTTTCTGATGAGGTAAGGAATTCCAATGGTTCCAACACCGGTAACTAAAAGGTCTCCAAGTTCGACTTTGCCTGACAGAAGAGAGTATTCGTCATACTTTGCTTGGGAAATATACAAAATATCAGCCGGGTCTTCGTTCTTGTATGCCGAAACAATGTCGCGTGCCCGGAGAAATCTAACACCGGCTTTTGTCCAATCAGATTGATGGATTCTTTTCACTGATCCGACGGCCATAACCTCACCGAGCTTATTCTCCACCCATTCCCCCGAGAAGCCTTTAAATCTGATTTCGGGAGTGGTGGCGCCGGGTTGCGGGAACATCTTTTGGAGCATCGCTTTTTTCAGCGTCACCAGCTTGTCATGCTTGCGCTGATGCAGCCCAATCAGACTATCCAGCTCTCGGAAATATCCACCGATTTGGGTTTGCTCGGTGACGTCAGGAATAGTGACATTTCGCTTTTTCCAGTCTTCAGCGTCGAAGAACAACTTTTCGATATCGACGCCATAGGAACTCAGAAAGAATTTCTGACGCATATCTGGCAGGCTTGAGATGATCGTTAGAAACTCTGTCAAAAGCTTGCTGCTATTGACGGCCACGAGATACTCGTTCGAAACGATTGCACCATCTAACTTCGAAGGAATCATTCCAGTCGCCCCGTGGACGATCTGGCGCTTGGAAATAACAAAATCTCCAGTCTGGAGTTGAGAATAGTTTTTCACCGATATGTCTCGGCCGAATAGATGGCCGCGCGAAACAATGCCTTCATTGCGTCGCTTGACGGTGATGAGTTCGTATCTCTGATGATCTTTCAATACGATAGGACGCTTCTTCTCAGATAGAACTTCTCCGATTGGCTTGTCCTCCCACTCATCCTCAAACCCCTTGAAGCGAATCTGCGGCACTTTGCTGGCTGTCTGTTCCTTCATCTCAGTTTCCGGCAAGTAAGGTTTTCAGTTCAGCGAGGCCTTTGAGGTCGAACTCGTCGGCATCCAGTTCCTTGATCATGCCCGCCAGCTCGGTTTCGGCTTGCTGGATGTCGCGGGCGTTGTCGGCGTAGGTGATTTGGTACTTTTGCACGAGGGCTTCGAGCTTGCAGATCAAGCCATCAATCTGCTGATCGGGCAGGCTGTGCAGCGCGTCATTGAGCGGAATGATCCACTTGTGTTCGAGCAGCTCGTGCACTTGCGTGTCACTTAAGTTTTCTATCGTTTTCTTGGTCTTGAGGTGGAGGGCTGCGGCTTCTTTTTTGATTGCCGTTTTCAGGGTTTTCTCTTCAGCGAGCCAGTCGGCGGCCTGGATGATCTTGGCTTCGTAGGATTCGGCATCGAAGTCGCCTGATTTTTTCGCCTCGGCGAGCAGGAGCTTTGCTTCCTTGGCGACGGCGGCATTGACGAACTTGTCTCCCGCGTCGTTGACGGTGTCGTTGGCCTTTTCTTCTTCGCTGAGGCTCTCGAAGATTTCCTCAAGGGAGGTGGTGATTTCGCTGAGGCGAGCTTCCTTTCCGCGCAGCGCGTCCAGCTCTATTTTGTGATGCGTCATCTGCACCAGTTCGAAGGGCAGGATGCGGCCTTTCCAGCCTTCCTGCACTTCTGCATCTTTGCCATCCTTTTTTTTGGTGACGAAATTGGGGTCGACCGCACGAGAAGCGTCGAAGCCCTCGGTCTGGAGGATTTCGAGATCGATGGCGATGGCTTGCCAGTGATCGTCGAGAATTTGGTAGGCGTGGTATTTGTCGATGAGCGGCAGCGGAGCGAGTCGGGCAAATAGCGCCGCGCTGATAAGTGCTTCCTGCTGGGGGATTTGCAGGGTGAGCATTTGATCCAGCAGCGCGCCACGCAGCCAGGGATTGAAATCGGCAAAGGCGGCGCTGAAGGTTTGGCTGAATTGCTTCACCTCGGGATGTTCGCGGGTGGCCTGGGCGAGGTCTTCCACTTGTGGCGCAACGTAGGGCGTGCCGTTGTCGGCAAACAGGGCGGCGCGAAGACCGGGAAAGGCTTTCCAGAAATCCGCCAGAGCATCGAGCTCGCTCAGCGGAATGCCGCCAAACATGGCGGCGTAGAGATCCCAGCTTTCGGCGGGCTCGGAGGAATCCACGTAGCGCGGGATGTTGAGGTTGTAGTCATTGGCCTGCAGCTCGGTCTTGGGGACGAGGCGGCTGTAGCGCGGTACGGTGAGGCGCCCGATCACGGTGTCAGTGATTTTCTTGATGTCGGAGGCGCGGAGTTTGTTGCTTTTCCCCTCTTTGGCGAAGCCCTTGGCGGCGTCCACGATGAGGACATCGCTGCTCTCGCGCTTCTGCCGGAGCACTAGGATGATGGTGGGGATGCCGGTGCCGAAGAAGATATTGGCCGGCAAGCCGATGATGGTTTCGAGGTGGTCGTTTTCGATCAGGTTTTTGCGGATTGCGCCTTCCTCACCGCCTCGGAACAGGACGCCGTGCGGCAAGACGATGGCCATGATGCCGCCCGGCTTGAGGTGGTAAAGGTCGTGCAGGAGAAAGGCGTAGTCGGCCTTGGACTTGGGCGCCAGGCCGAAGCGGGCGTAGCGGGGATCGCTGTCTTTGTGCTGCGGGTCCCATTGTTGGGAATAGGGCGGATTCGAGACGACGGCGTCGAGGTAGAGCGGGTTGTAGGTATTGACCGGGTCTTGATCGTCGAAGAACGGCCAGTCGTCTTCCAGGGTGTCGGCGTTGCGGGTGACGATGTTGTTGGGCAGGATGCCGCGCATGACGAGGTTCATGCGCGTGAGGTTGTAGGTATTTTCCTTCAGCTCCTGGGCGTAGTACCTGATGTTGTCCTTATCCGCCATGTGCTTGGCGATGGACTGGCCGATATTGAGCAAGAGCGAGCCAGAGCCGCTGGTGGAGTCGTAAATCTGGATGGTTTCCCTGTCTTTCAGATGGTGCGCGATGATCTCGGACATGAGCACGGAAACCTCGTGCGGCGTGTAGAACTCGCCCGCTTTCTTGCCCGCATTGGCGGCGAACATGCCGATGAGGTACTCGTAGATGAAGCCGAGCACGTCGTAGCCCTGTCTGCCATCCATGGGGATGTCTTTGATGAGTTGGAGCAGCTCGCTGATCGCCTTGGTCTGCTTGGCGGCGGTGTCGCCGAGCTTGCTCAGGCCGGTTTCAAGGGTCTTGAAAATGCCTTCGAACAGGCGCTTGTGGTTGGGGTGAATCAGGCGGCTGAAGGCTGAGAGGGCGTCGCGCACATGCGAGACATCGAAGTCGCCCTTGTGCTCGATCCAGGTGGAAAACAGGTGCTGGTAGGCGATGAAATAGCCGATGTTGCCTTTGATGTGGTCAACGGTTTCCGTGTCCTCCTCCGAGAGGGCGCGAAGTTCTTCGTCGCTGAAGTCCTCGCCTTTGGCGAAGCGCACCAATTTGTCGGAGAGGTATTTGTAGAAGATGAACCCAAGGATGTAGTCCTTGTATTCATTGGCCTCGATTTTGGAGCGCATCTGGTTGGCCGATTCCCAGATTTTGGCGGCGAGTTGTTGTTTGTTCACGGTGGGAGGCCTTTAGTTTTTTGATCACGCGGCTTGGGCGAGATTCGCAGCCGTGGGCGGAGTCGTAGACGCTATGTTGTAGGAATTTTAACCGAACACATCGAAGTCGCACCCAAAACAGGCCTCGAAAGGCCCACACTCCTAACGCCATGCGCCAGTGCAAAACTAGACTGACTGTTTTCGCAGTTTTGCGTGCACAAAGCCGGACCGTCACTCTGGGCCAGAAGCGTAACGCACAGCATCAGTTTCCGTTATTGGCGCTGCGTAGCCCTCGTCCGCACGTGGGCTATCTGCCCGGTGTGCCTAGTTTTCAAATTGTTACGGTCAACCGATAAAAACGGCTGATTTTTTCGGCTTAAAGCGTCGCCCAGCGCGCGAAGTGATTGCCGAGAAACACCGTAAGCAACAGCATGACCGGGGTGAAGAGGATGAAACCTTGCATCACCCGGCGAATGAACGGGTGAGTCAGCTCGATTTCGATGAATTGCCGGGCAATCAGCCAGCCCTTGACCCAGACAATGCCGGCAACGAGCAGCTGCAACCAGCCGACGCCATGCAGCCATTTGCCGAGGAAAGGGCTGATCAGCGTCAGCGCGACAAGAATTAGCCAGGCGGTGCTGAGCGGGGCGATGGCCGAGGAGGGTTGTTTGATGCTGTCGTTCATGACTCAGGCCAAAACATAAAAGAAGGAGAAGATCACCAGCCAGATGATGTCGGTGGCGTGCCAATAGCAGGCCAGCGCTTCAAGGCCGGCGTAATCCTCGGGCGAATAGCCGCCGAACAGATGGCGGGCGAGCACCCACAAAATGCCGAGAATGCCCCAGGTTGCATGCACCAGATGGTTGAAGGTGAGGTAGTAATAAACCGTGAAGAAGATGCCCGACTCGCCGTTGATGCCGTGCGCCAGATTCCACTGAATTTCAAAATATTTGGCTATCGGGTAGCCGAGGCTGACGATCAAGCCGGCGATCAGCCAATACAGCGAGCGCCTTTGCTGACCGGCGCGCATCGTTGCCACCGAGCAGGCGATGAAGAAACTGCTGGTCACCATCAACAGGGTGATGACCGTACCGGAAAGCCGCGATAGGCGGTCGGCACCCTGTTCAAAAGCATCAGGAAAGTGGGCGCGGGCGACGAAATAGACGACGAACAGCACAATGAATTCGACGAATTCACAAGTAATGCCAACCCAGATTCCCTTGTTGCCGGGCACCCGCCCCTTGCTGACGGTTTCCGCTGGCGCCTGATTGAGGGGGATGGCTAAGCTGGTCATATTTGAATCGTCCTTGACTGAATGCTGCCATTGTCACGGCGGAGCAATCCAGATAACAGATACAGCTAGTTTGATTTGCAATGCGCACAGATTTGAAATCAAGGTCGTGCCGGTGAACTTCTGTGCCTATCAGAAATCAATCCTTCTGAATCTGTCACCACTCCCGGCTTGATGATTTACTCGTTTCCGCGTCATTGAGAGGAAAGAGAAATGCACAAGCCGGTCAGCAAGATTCGTGAAGCCAAACTGGAGCTGTATCGCAAAAAAGGGAAAATTCACGCCAAGGCGGTTGAAGGGCGTTTCAACACCCTGCGCTGGGCGATGGTCTGGTTCACCCAAGTTGTTTTCTATGGCGCTTGCTGGCTGAGTTGGGAAAGCAACGGTACTCAGCGTCAGGCTATTCTGTTCGACATCGCGCACGAAAAGCTCTATCTGTTCGATCTCGTGCTCTGGCCGCAGGATGCTTTGCTGCTGGCGCTGGTGCTGATTTTTGCCGCAACCGCCCTGTTTTTTGTCACCGCGCTGGCTGGTCGACTGTTTTGCGGCTTTGCCTGTCCGCAAACGATTTACACGATGATTTTTGTCTGGATCGAAAGTAAGGTGGAAGGCGATCATCTGGCCCGTTTGCGGCTCGATCAGGGGCCAATGAGCGGCCAGAAGCTTTTGCTCAAAACCACCAAACATGGCCTGTGGATGCTGATTGCGATCTGGACCGCGATCACTTTTGTTGGCTATTTCACGCCGATTCGTGAACTGCTGCCCACCGTCTTCAGCTTTGAAACCGGCCCCTGGGAAGCCTTCTGGCTGCTTTTCTATACCACCTTCACCTACGTCCAAGCCGGCTTGGCGCGCGAGGCGGTTTGCCAGCACATGTGCCCATACTCCCGTTTTCAAGGCGTGATGTTCGACCCGACGACGGCCAATGTCAGTTACGACCGCCAGCGCGGCGAGCCACGTTCCAGCAGAGCTGGCGACTGTATCGACTGCGGCATCTGTGTTCAGGTTTGCCCAACCGGCATCGACATTCGCGATGGCTTGCAACTGGCGTGCACCAACTGCGGCCTGTGCATTGATGCCTGCGATCAGGTGATGGCCAAAATTGACGCCCCCAGCAGTTTGATCCGCTTTGCCTCCGAGCAGGAGTTGGCGGGGCGAGGCGCACCGCAAGCTTGGAAGAGCCGACCGCGCGTCGTTCTCTATGCCGCCTTATTGTTAATTTTTGCCGGTTTTTTCGTGTTGACCGTAAGCTTTCGCTCGCTGGTATTGGTCGATGTCTTGCGCGACCGCGGTGCCTTGTTGCGGGAGACGGCGGACGGCCATATCGAGAATTCTTATACGCTCAAGCTGATGAACCTCGATCATTTGGCGCATGAATACCGCCTGTCGGTGCGTGGTTTTCCGGGGCTGGAAATCATTGGCCAGAAGGATTTTGTGGCCGATCCTGGCAGTATTCAGTCTTTGTTGATTACCGTTTCTGCGCCGGCGCAGGGAACGCTATCGGGAATCCAGCCGATATATTTTGCAATACATGCGAAAGATGACACGGCCAACCGCATTGAAGAGAAAAGTACATTTGCCCTGAAATAAACGCCGACAGCGGGGCAAAAACTTGGCACCAGCCTTCCCGAAATTTTCAGTCATTTCTAACAGTCGGCCTCAAGGACGAGGCTGAACATGACAACCCAGCCACTTTTCAATAATTTCGGCAAATTTTCCCATTGCCGTTTGGCCCCTTTGATGTGAGTTTGAATAAGTTAGGCAAAGAGCTAAAATTGAATTCCTTACTTCATTACTTTCGGAGACAGCCATGCTGGCCAAACGCACGAGCAAGAACCAGGTCACTTTGCCCAAGGCCATCGTCCAGACTGCAGGTGAGGCTGACTACTACGACGTCACCGTTGAGGGAGGGAAGATCATCCTGACACCGGTGCGTCTGCGGCAGGTTGACGCGGTACGCACCAAACTTGAGGAGCTAGGGATCACGCAAGACGATGTGGATGACGCCATCGCTTGGGCAAGAAAACGCGCATGAGCGTCCCGCGCATTGTCCTCGACACCAATTGCCTGGTCTCTGCCCTGATCTTCTCGCGGAGCAGGTTCGCTTGGCTACGGGATGCCTGGCAGACAAAGCAGTTTGTGACCTTGGCTAGTCACGACACGGTCAAAGAGCTCCTGCGCGTCCTCGCCTACCCGAAGTTCAAGCTAACTCGCGACGAGCAGGAAATACTGCTGGCTGAGTTCCTGCCTTTCGTACAAAGCGTCAAGATTGAGGCCACGCCCGATGGACTGCCCGACATTCGTGACGCCGACGACATCATTTTCTTGGCACTCGCTGCCGTTGGCAGTGCCGACGCACTGGTCAGTGGCGACGGTGACATTCTGGCGCTCAAAGCGCAGTTTCACATTCCTATCCTGACCGTTGCCGAGTTTGCTAACTGGCTAAAGGCGCACTGACGTACATCAGCCTGTAAAATATTTCTCAAACACCCGGGCGAAAAGTTGGCATCATAGTGACCCCATGCGCTGCAAGCCTTTTAGCGCCCAATCTCAAGGAAGCCTTGTGGCCAAACCCAATTACCAGTTTGAAAAACGTCAGCGCGATCTTGCCAAGAAAAGCAAGCAGGAAGAAAAGCGCCAGCAAAAGCTTGCCAACAAAACGGCAACGGATGCCGATGGCAACGCTGTGGACGAAGACTCGGCTACTCAGCCGACCAGCGAAACCACCAATACGCAATAAGGACTATGCGTTCGACTCGCGCCAGCGCCGCTGTTGCCCGCCTGAACACGCGTTGCCCGGAAGCGCATTACACGCTGGCGCTGACCGGCAATGGTTTATTCAAGTTGCGCGAACGCAGCGCCAGCATTGAAAAAGAAATCTCGGAGGCGCTGGCGCTCGATGATTTCGTCACCTTCGTCAATGCCCTGGGGCCGCAAGTCGTGCGTCGCGTCACCAAGAACGACGCTGCCTTCGCCGCCCAGTTGATCAAAAAACCCAAGCCTTAAACCCTGCCAGTTCTGGCGCTTCAGCCTATACTTAAGGTGCATTGCGCATCCGGCGCAACCCCTCAAGGAGATTGATCATGGGCAAAGAACAACAGAGCAAGAAAGAAACCAAAAAACAGCCGCTTTTGTCGCCAAAAGAGAAAAAAGCAGCTAAAGATGCGAAGAAAACTGCCAAAACTTCGACACCGCTAGGCTCCAAGTAAGACCCTGTCAGCCGAAACGCTCCCAATAAACGGGAGCGAAATTAGCAGCAATCAGCGCATCATCGCATCATCGCGCGGCGCGCGGTGTAGCTGCTCAGATCGACAATCACCACCAGCAGCAGCATGGCCAGCAGGATGGTTGCGGTCTTGGGCATGTGAAACAACCCCATGTGGAAAGCCAGCATCTGCCCCAGGCCACCGGCCCCGACGACACCGAGAATGGCGGCGGCACGGATGTTGTTTTCCCAGCGGTAAAGCGTGTAAGACATCAACTGTGGCAGGATTTGCGGCAAGGTGGCGTAGAGAAAAATTCGCCCATTGCCCACCCCCTGGGCGCGCAGCGCGGCAGCCGGGCCGGGCGGTGCGTTTTCGATGGCCTCGGCAAACAGTCGACCCAACACGCCGCTGGTATGCAGCGCCAGCGCCAGCGTGCCGGCAAACGGGCCGAGTCCGGCGGAAATCAGCAACAGCGCGGCCCAAACGAGTTCCGGCACCGAGCGCAGGCCGTTGAGGATAAGGCGGACCACACCCCGGCTGCGCGCGCTGCCTTCGGCGTGCAGACGGCTGGCGGGCAAGGCAAGAAAGAGGCCGACGACGCAAGCCAACAAGGTGCCCAACGCTGACATGGCCAGTGTTTCGGCACTGGCCCAGGCGACTTTTCGCACGAATGCTGGCGAGAAATCCGGTGGGAAAAATTCACCGATGAAACGCCCCATGCCGGCCAGCGCTTCGGCGGAGGCAAAGCTGGCCCATTGCAAATCGAGCGAGACAAAACTGAGCACCACCAGCACCAGCAAGCCGAAGGTGAACCAGCAGGCCGTGCAGCGCGCATCAAAAAGCGGCGGCGGCAAACGGTAAGGCGGGTTGGCGGCTGGCTGTCGTTGGCTGGGTTTCATCGGCAGAATTAACCTAATACCTTGCGCAGCCAGGCGCTGGTGCGATCGGCCAAGGCGACCAGGGCGATGAAGACGAGCAGCATGGTTGCCACTTCGCCACCGGCAAACATTTTCATCGAATTGTCCATCAACTGCCCGAGGCCGCCCGCGCCGACAAAGCCGAGGACGACGGAAGAACGAATCGCGCATTCCCAGCGATAAACCGTGTACGAGGTCAATTCAGCGGCATTTTGCGGCAGCAGGCCGTAGAAAAACGCCTGCAAGCGACCGCTACCGTTTTGCAGCAAAGTCGTCGTCGCTTGGGCTTCGCCACTTTCGAGAATTTCGCCATACACCTTGCCCAGCATGCCGCCGTAGGTCAGGGCAATGGCCAGCACACCGGCTGTTGGCCCAAGGCCGACAACGCGGACAAAAATCAGCGCCCAGATCAGCTCAGGAATACTGCGCAAGGCGATAAGCACGAAGCGCAAAACCTGACGCAAGGCGAAACCCAGCGGCGACATGCGCCCGGATAATGCCGACAGCGAAAGCACGCGCGTCGATAACAAAGTAGCCGGCAAGGCAATGACCAAAGCCAGGGCAATCCCGGCCGTCGCAATCGCTACCGTGCGCCAGGTTTCACGCGCCACCAGCCAAAGAAAATCCAGCCCCATTTCGGGCGGAATGAAGGCACTCAAAAAGCGCAGCGTCGGTTCTCGGCTGCCTTCGGCAAACAGTACCCAGGGGCGGAATTCGGTGAGGGTCAGCAGCGGCCAGAGCAATAACAAACCCAGTAAAAACCAGGTTAGGCGCCCGTTCCAGGCGGGGTCACGCCAAGCGGGTGAGACTGTGGACACCACCCCGCTACTCACCGGCAACTCATAACCACCAAGGGCGGCGGTGCCGGCTCCTCAATACCGCCGGGCGCTGCACCATTAAGCTCATCTTCGTGATGCGCGTAAAGTTTTTGCAAATGCGCCTGAGTCACACTGCCACGCGGTAAATCGAAAGCCAATTGCCCCTCGCGCAGGCCAACAATGCGCGGAAAATGCGCCAGGGCCATATCGACCTGATGCAAGGTGGCCAAAACAGTGACGCCACGCTCCCCCGCCAAGCCGAGGATTTGCGTGATGGCCTGCTGCGAACGCGTTGGATCGAGCGCCGAAAGCGGTTCATCAATCAGCCATAACGAGGCCGGCGACAACAAGGCACGCGCTAAACCAACACGCTGGCGCTCGCCGCCGGAGAGTCGATCAACCCGATCAAACAGCTTTTCACCGAGGTCAAAATGCGCCAGGGCGCGATAGGCGCCTTCAATATCGGTTGGGTAAAACAGCGAGCGCAGGCTTTCCCACAAACTGATGGCCGGCAGACGACCGGCGAGTACCGAGGTAATCACCCGCTGGCGAGGCGGCAAAGGGGGCGTTTGCGGGGCGAGAAACAAGCGCCCGCGTAAACGCTGCAAAGCTGAGCCAGACAAAGCCCAGGGGTTATCGCCACCCAAAGAAACCTGACCAAAACCTGGCTTGAGTGCGGCGGCGGCAACCTGCAACAAACTGGTCTTGCCCGCCCCCGAGGGGCCGATCACCGCGACCTGCTCGCCCGCCGCAATGCTCAGGCTGAATTTACGCAGAGCCGCCGGCGCGCCTTGTCGGGCGGCCGGATGGCGGGCTTCGATATCGAGCAGTTCAAGATTCAAGAATCAAACCTCAAAGCAGGTTGGCATTGCGCGCGGCAGTTTCGATACCTTTGTAGTTCTCCGGCTTGGTCGGCACAAAACGGGTGGCGCGTTGCAGCTCCAGAATTTCCTTGCCTTCCGGCGTATTGCGGTTCAAGTCCAGCAAGGCAGCCTTGAGCTTTTCGCGCAGCGCGGCCGGCATGTCGGCATGAATCGTCCAGTTGTAATCGAAATACTCCGGCGTGGTGTAGAAAACGCGCACCTTGGTGGTATCCACCTTCTTGTCGGCGACAAACTTGTCCCACACCGAAATGTTCAAAGCGCCGGCCTGCACCTTACCCGACGCCACAGCAGCAATGGTTGCATCGTGCGCACCGCTGAAGGCGACGCGACGGAAGTCTTTGTCCGGATCAACACCCGCAGCAAGCAGGTAGCTGCGCGGCATCAAATGACCGCTGGTCGAGCTTTGAGAACCGAAGCTGACATCCTTGCCCTTGAGATCAGCCAGCGTTTTGATCGCCGGATCGGCGGTGATGAAGACTGATTTGAAATGCTCATCTTCCTCGCGTTGCACCAGCGGTATCACTTTGCCACCTGAGCGCGCATTGGCCTGAACAAAGGTAAAGCCACCAAACCAGGCGAGATCGACCTTTTTATTGATCAGCGCTTCGACCGAAGCGGCGTAATCATTGACTGGCGTGAACTCAACCTTCACGCCGAGTTTGGCCTCCAGATATTTCATCAGGGGCGCGGCCTTGCGGCTCAGCTCAGTCGGAGACTCGTCAGGAATGGCTGTCACGCGGAAGACTTGCTGAGCCTGGGCGGTCATTGACAACCCGGATGCCAGGGTAATGGCGGCGGCAGTCACAAGGCCGCGCAACATGGTTTTTGAACGTTTGATCATTTTTTCTCTCTATGCATTAAGGGAATGGGCGATATTATGCCAATTCTCTGACCGTCGTCACCTCAGGATCGTTCCCTATGTCAGCCATGCGCCGTCCTCGTTTGATCAATCGCCAACCCGCCGAGGCCACCGGTCTGCGTGACGAATTGGCTGCCGGACTGCTAGCGCCAAGCGCGCATGTTTCACCCAAATTCCTCTACGACTCGCTGGGTTCGCGGCTCTTCGCAGCGATCACCGAAGTCGAGGAGTACTACCCGACGCGCACCGAGGCGGGGATTTTCAATGCCCATGCCGAGCAAATCGCCGCCAGTATCGGCCCCGGCTGCACCTTGGTCGATCTCGGTGCCGGCAACTGCGCCAAAGCCTGCAACCTGTTCCCGACCCTCAAGCCGGCGCGTTATGTCGCGGTTGATATTTCCGTCGATTTTCTAGCCGAGTCGCTCAATTACCTGCAATTCCGCCACCCGGAGATGGATGTCACCGGCCTCGGTTGCGATTTTTCCAGCCGGCTCGACTTGCCCGATGAAATCGGCAGTGGCCCACGCGTGCTGTTTTACCCTGGCTCCAGCATCGGCAACTTCACGCCCGATCAGGCGCTGGTTTTTTTGCAGCAGGCGCGCGATGCGAGCCAAGGTGGCGGCATGTTGATCGGCATTGATCTGGTCAAGCCACAAGCCATTCTCGACGCCGCTTACGATGACGCGCTGGGCATTACCGCCGCTTTCAATCTCAACCTGTTGAATGCGGTCAACCGGCAATTGGGGGCCAATTTTGGTGTCAGCAATTTCCGCCACATTGCCTTTTTCAATGCCGAGCAAAGCCGCATCGAAATGCACCTCGAAGCGCGCCATACCAACACCGTGACCTGGCCGGGTGGCGAGCGCTGTTTTGTCGCCGGCGAACGGATTCACACAGAAAATTCGTACAAATACACGGTTGACCGTGCGAATTCATTGCTCAACGCCGCCGGCTTCCGCCGCACCCGCTGCTGGACCGACCCCAAAGGCTGGTTTGCGCTGTTTTGGGCAACGGTCTAAGGCGTAGTAAATCGTGCCAAAAGCCATCCTTTTTCTGGCCGCACTGCTCGCTGCCGCTACTTGCTGGTGGTTGCTGGATATTGGGCAAATGGGTTGGCTGGCCGGCATTCAGCAACTACAGGCGCAATTTTCCGAGCTTTATCAGCAACACCCGCTGAGCCTCGTCTGTGCCTTCTTTTGTGTTTTTACCCTGAGCGCTGCCCTGGCCATTCCCGGCGCTTCCGTACTGATGCTGATCGCCGGCGCCAGCTTTGGCTTGTTTTGGGGCACCGCGCTCTCGCTGCTGGCTTCAACCACCGGCGCCACCCTCAGCATGCTGGCTGCCCGCCATTTTTTACGCCCGCAAGCGGAACGACACATTGGCCACAAGCTCGCCGAGATCAATGCTGGCATCGCCAGCGATGGCGCGCTTTACCTGTTCGGCCTGCGCATGGCGCCGATCATTCCATTCATCATCCTCAACCCGGCGCTGGGGCTGACAAAAATCAAGACCTGGACGTTTTTTTGGGTCAGCGCCATCGGCATGCTGGCCGGCACGGCGGTTTATGTAAATGCCGGGCGTGAACTGGCGCTGGTCAACTCGCCAGCCGCCATTCTTTCGCCAACCCTGATCGCCGCGCTGGCGCTGATTGGGCTACTACCGCTTTTGGCCAGCAAACTGGCCAAAAGCTTGCGCCCGACTTTGCAGTCTAGCGAGCACAACTCCTGAAGCCGGCAAAAATGTCGTTGCGCTCCGGCGTGAAGTAATTGCGATAGCGCGGGTGGCGCATGCGTGGCGCAGTAGCATGCGAAGCGCCACGCAGGACCGGGCGGCCATCGAACCAGGCGCGGGAATAATCGCGATAGGGGTGAGCCACAAAGCCGACAAAAGGTGAGAAGGCGCTGGCCGTCCATTCCCAGACCTGCCCCCAGGCAAATTTGTCAGGCTGCGTCAGCGCTGCCATCTCCCATTCCGCTTCACTGGGCAACCGACGCCCGGCCCAGCGGCACCAGGCTTCAGCTTCAAAATAGGTCAGGTGGGTTGCGGTCTGGTCGGCGACCAAATCCTGCCATTGACCAAAATATTGTTGCTGCCAGCCCGCCCCCGCTTTACGCAAATAGCGCGGATGTGACAGAGCGTGGATTTGCCGCCAGGCCCAGCCGGTCTTTGACCAATAGCGCGCATCGTCGTAACCGCCAGCCTCAACAAACGGCAGGTAACGCCGCCAGCTGATTGCCTGGCTGTCGATACCGAACGGTGCCACACGTACCGCATGCGCCGGCAATTCATTGTCAAAAGCAAAGCCGGGTTCGCTGGCCCCAAGTTGCCAATCGCCACCTGTTACGGTCAACTCGCTATTTGCCGGCAAATTTGGCTGCGGCGGCAAACCAAGCGGAATGCTCAGGTTTTGCGCCATGTACACCCAGGCCTCGCTGTGCATGTCTTCATGGACAATCGCCAGCTTGAAGAAGTACAGGTCATCATCGCCATCGCCCGAGGCGTCGAGCAAATCCAGCGTCTGCGTCCGCACTGCCGCCAGGTAGGCCAGCGTGCCGGCGGCATCCGGCAGGGGCAGCGCCCAGCGGCGGTTGTGCGCCACCTGGCCCGAGTGATAAAAGCTGTCCGCCCCCGGCAACCAGGAGTCCGGACGTTCCGCCTCGGGGTCGGCGGCATTACCCAGCAAGCGTTGCGGATTGCGTGCCAGCCAGAATTCCTCAAACCAGCCGATGTGGCCGATTTCCCACAAGGGCGTGTTGAGTTCCAGCGAATACGGCACCAGCAAGCCCTCGCCCAAGGCCTGATGATAGGCCTTGAAACGCTCCATCATGGTTTGCCGGCTGTCCGCCAAGGCTGTTTTGAGTTCGCTCCGCCCGGCCTGACGGAAGTGCTGCGCGCCGCAAATTGTCGTGTCCATAAGCACATGCTATAACACTCGCCATGCCGAGTCAGCCCTCCCTTAGTCTTATTACGCCAGCACTAGCCGACGCCCGCAACGGCAACTGGCAAACCGCCAAACGCTGGGCAAAAATGCTCAGTGAGCATTTCACCGTGCGCCTGATGAAAACCTGGGATGGCGTTCCCGCTGATCTGATGATTGCGCTGCACGCGCGGCGTTCGGCGGATTCGATTGCCGCCTGGGCGCAGGCGCTGCCGGATCGCCCGCTGATTGTTGCGCTGACCGGCACCGACCTTTACCGCGACATCAACACCGATGCCAGCGCCCAGCGCTCGCTGGAACTGGCGCACAAGCTGATCGTCTTGCAGGAACTCGGCCCGATGGCCTTGCCGGCGCATTTGCGGGACAAATGCGAGGTGTGTTTTCAGTCCACTTCAAGCCGTCGACCGCAAGAGAAGACTGCGCGCCATTTGCGCGTGCTCGCCGTCGGCCATCTGCGCGATGAAAAGTCGCCGGAAACCTTTATCGGCGCCGCTCACCAACTGCAACAGCACCCTGATTTATGGTTTGACCATATCGGCGCCTGTCTCGAAAAACCACTCTGCGATGCCGCGCAGGCACTCGCCGCGAGCAATCCGCATTACCGCTGGCTCGGCAGTTTGCCGCACCCGCTTGTGCGCCAGCGCATCAGCCGCGCGCACCTGCTGGTCCATCCCAGCCGCATGGAGGGTGGCGCGCATGTCGTGATGGAAGCAATAGCCAGCGGCACCCCCGTGCTGGCTTCGCGCATTGATGGCAACATCGGCATGCTGGGCGCTGATTACGCAGGCTATTTTGCCCATGGCAGCGTTAGCGAACTGGCGTCACTGATCCTGCGTTGCCGGCAAGAACCGGCTTTTCTTGCCCGACTTGAGGCCCAATGCGCCGCTCGCGCACATTTTTTTGAACCAGAACACGAACGTAGCACTCTGATCCGGGTTACGACCCAACTTCTTGGAAAACAATAATGACGACACCAACCCATCCCCGATTGACTTCGCTCTCTCATGGCGGCGGCTGCGGCTGCAAGATCGCCCCCGGCGTTCTGGCCGAAATCCTCAAGGGCACGACCAACATGCCGATCCCGCCGGAGCTGATGGTCGGCATCGAAACCGCTGACGACGCGGCGGTGTACAAGCTCAACGACGAGCAGGCGCTGATCGCCACCACTGATTTTTTCATGCCCATCGTCGATGACCCTTACGATTTTGGCCGCATCGCCGCGACCAATGCCATCTCCGACGTTTATGCCATGGGTGGCCGGCCGATCATGGCCCTGGCCCTGGTTGGCATGCCGATTAACGTGCTGCCGCAGGAAACCATCCGCCGCATTCTTGAAGGCGGACAGGACGTCTGTCGCGCTGCCGGCATTCCGATTGCTGGTGGGCATACGATTGATTCCGTCGAGCCAATTTATGGTCTCGTCGCCCTTGGCTTGGTGCATCCCAAGCAGGTCAAGCGCAACGCCGATGCGCAGGTTGGCGACCGGCTGATTCTCGGCAAACCGCTGGGTGTCGGTATCCTTTCAGCAGCGCTGAAAAAAGATGCGGTCGACGCCGCTGGTTACGCGCAAATGATCGCTGTCACCACAAAACTCAATACCCCCGGCCCCGAGCTGGCGGCACTGGCCGGCGTGCACGCGCTGACCGACATTACCGGCTTTGGTCTTG
>JAQTZQ010000254.1 GCA_028687645.1 Rhodocyclaceae bacterium | reverse complement strand
TCGCTGGCGCAAATCTGCCGCAATGCGCCAGAAAACGGCTACAGCATCATCATCATCCCGGCCTTCAGCAACAGCCACGCCAGCTTCGCGCGCAATGCGCCGAACTACGAGGAGATGTACATGAAGCCGCTGATCGGCTGGATCGCCGGCGTCCATCTCGATGACCTGAGCAAGACGACGCCCAAGGTCATCCTCGGCACCACCGGCGAGTTCTCCGAAAACCAGGCCGTGGTGATGGACGTGCCGCTACCCTCCGAGAAATTCGCCCAGATCGACATCGTCAACCTATTCCAACCCGGCGCTGGCGACCGCATCACCTTCGCCGCCACCGGCTTCAGTGCCAGCGCCTGCCAGATCAACGGCCAGCCCGGCAATCTGGCCGACTACCTGCTGCAGAACGCTATCGACACCCGCCTGCCACTGGTCGCCGATTACAGCGGGGCCATGATCAACGTCAGCATCAAGGGCATCGACAAGGCGGCCAGACAGGTCGAGTTCTACGCCCCGGTTTTCCCCGGCGTCGAATACCGCGTGGCAGCGCCAGTCAGCGACTATCTCAAGGCATTCCAGGCGGCGCTGCCCCAAATGGAGGCGGAGATTTCCTTCTCCTGCAACTGCATCCTCAATTTCCTCTACTCGGATCTGGCGGGCAAGCGCACCAGCCACGTTCTCGGCCCCATGACCTTCGGCGAGATCGGCTACCAGTTACTTAACCAGACGCTGGTTTACCTGACTATCCGCGAGTAGACGCCCTGACCGCGCACCCAGACTGCGACAGCGGCGTTGCCCGCTGAAATATTCTGCCAAAACAGGCGCAACGGTGCAGAACCGTCGGTTTTAGCTGGTCGACAGCGCCAGTGTGGCCAAGCAAGCAGCGCCTTGTTCGACGAACAAACGATGCACCTGAACCCCAGCCGCACCGGCCTGGCGGGCGCTGGCTATCGCTGCCGCGCTGCGAATACCGCCAACCGCCACCAACGCCGGCCCAGCGCCCAGCCGGCGAGCCAGTTCTGCCAGCCGCTGAGTGCCCTCGGGCACCTCCGGTAAAACCAGCGTCAGTTGATCAAAACCAGCCGCTGCAGCAACAAAGGCAGCCGTTGGCAATGGCTCACCAACTTCGCCAAGTGGCAGCTTTAGCGCCAACGGCAGATAGCGACCGCTGTCCGCCTGCAAACAATCACGGCGAAAGGCAACCGCCAGACAGGCACTAGCCAATCGGGCAAGCTGTTCGCTGTGGAGAAAACGCCGGTTGGCGCGGGCGCTGAGGTTGAAACTCAGGTAATCAACGTTCGCCCACAATCCGTTCAATCCCGCCAGCCAGGCATCTCCCAGCACTGCAGCCGGCGACTCGGCGGGCAAACTCAACCCGACACCCACCGCCGTGCCAGCCGACGCGGGGCGATTGAGCAGCGTTGCAGCAAGCGCCGGCACTGCATCCGGCAGAACCGAACCGAACTCAACGCTGCCAAAACCCATCGCCAGCAATTCGCACATTCGGCTGCCATCCTTGTCGATGCCGCCAGCCAGTCCGGGCCGTGCATGCCAGGGAAAGCTACGGCACATCAACCACGACGTCGGGCAAAGTCGACCATGAAATCAACCAGGGCGATCACCCCGGCGACCGGCATGGCGTTGTACAAACTGGCGCGCAGGCCGCCAATACGCGGATGGCCGCGCAGATGGTAGAGACCAGCGGCCTCAGCTTCAGTGATGAAAGTCTCGGTCAGTTCAGGGTCGGCAAGATGGAAACGGACATTAACCAGCGACCGAGAACCGGGCAACACCGGGGCTTGATAAAACCCGGCGCTGCCGTCAATCGTGGCGTACAAGCAGGCGGCCTTGACCTGGCTGGCTGCGGCCATGGCCGACAAGCCACCTTGATCGGCAATCCAGTCGAAAACCATGCCGGCAATCAGGATGGCGGCCATCGGCGGTGTGTTGACGCAACTGCCGCTGGCCGCCTGCTGCCGGTAGGAGAAAACAGCCGGCAATTCGGGTGGCGAACGTTCCAGCAAGTCCTGACAGATAACAACCACGGTCAACCCGGAAATTCCGATGTTTTTTTGTGCACTCGCGTAAACCATGCCAAAGTTTTCGATCGCCAGCGGCGCCGTCAAAAACGCCGAGGTGCAGTCGGCCACCAGCGGCACTGCAGCGCAATCCGGCAGCCCCGGATAGGCAATTCCATCCACGGTTTCATTGGGCGTGATGTGGCAATAGGCACAGTCACTCGGCACCGCCCAGCGTCCGAGTGGTGGAGCCGAACGCGGCGCCGCACCGGGGTAGCGGGCGACCTCAAGCGCCACGACACTAGCCCCCGCCTCAGCCATTGCCCGGTGCGACCAGTAGCCGGAATCGGCATAGGCAACGCGCTGCCCGGCAGCGGCGAGATTCAAGGGCAGCAGGGCAAACTGCTGCATGGCCCCACCCGCCATGAAAAGCACTTGGTAGTTGGGCGGCAAGTCGAGCAAGCCGGCGAGGCGCTGGCTGGTCTCGGCCATGGCACGGCGAAAATCCGGGCCGGTGAACGGGCGCTCTACACTGCTGGCACCATCGATACCACGGCGAAACAAGACCTCCGCCGAGCGTTCAAGCACGACATCGGGCAAGCGGGCCGGGCCGGCGGCAAAATTCCAGGCCATGGTTTTAGCCAAACAGGGCGCCGCCGTGACTGCTGGCGGCCATGAAAAAAAGCAGCGGTATCGAGAGCATGGTGTTGGTTCGCGACGAGAGATGCGTGATGCGTGAACAACGCAATCTTTCCTCGACACTTGCCGGTTTCAGACCGAGCACTTTTTGCTGGTGCGGCCACAGCACGAACCACAGGTTGAGCAACATCAAGGTACCAATCCAGGTGCCGATACCGATCGCCACCAACCCGTCTTGCAGGGTCAGCGCACCAGTGAGCCAGCCACGTTGCCAGAGCATGAACATGCCGGCACTCCAGGCGACGACCGAGGCCCAGCGAAAGGTGCCGTGTTCACGATTGATCACCGCTTGCAGGCGCGGGGTACCGGCATCGGCCAGGTCGCTGGCTTGCAATGGCCGCCAGCTCGGGCGCTGAACAACGCTGGAGTAGTTGTGACCCACCCAGATCACGCCGGCGATAAAGTGCAGCCAGCGGGCGAGCAAGTCGAGCCAAGCGCTCTCCATGACCTTACCCAGCCAGTTGGCGAACGAGCAAGACGAGCAACACCGTCAGCACGACGCCAAGCACGATGGTGCCGGTAGCACTGTCATAAGGATGCGGCATCGCTATCAGACCTCCATGAAGGCGGTGGACACCGCCCCCGCCGAGCGCTTGACCAGCGGCTTTTTGAAGCGCATCGGCTGCTCGCGAACGGCCACCGCTGCCTGAACCACACCGTGATGGGGCGAGCGACTACAGGCTGGATCGGTATTACCGGCGTCACCCGTGAGCAGAAAGGCCTGGCAGCGGCAACCGCCAAAATCCTTCTCCTTTTCGGAGCAGGAACTGCAGGGCTCCGGCAACCAGTCGAGACCGCGATATTTGCGGAACAGCGGTGACTCATGCCAGATCCAGCCCAGCGGCTTGTCGCGCACCGACTCGAATTCCAGGCCGGGAATCACCCGCGCCTCCTGACACGGCATCGCCACGCCATCTGGCGCGATCGTCAAATGAATGGCCCCCCAGCCGTTCATGCAGGCTTTGGGGCGCCCCTCGTAGTAATCAGGAATGACGAAATAAATGGTCATCGAATTGCCCAACTTGGCACGCCAGCGGTTGACGATGGCCTCCGCCTCGCGAATCTGTTCCAGCGTTGGCATCAGTTCGTCGCGATTCATCAGCGCCCAGTTGTAGTACTGGATATTGGCAAACTCGATGTATTCGATACCCATCGCCGCCGCCCATTCGATCATCGCATCGACCTCGCCAATGTTCTGGCGGAAGATCGGCACATTGAGCACCATCGGGAAGTTGTGCGCCTTGATCAGGCGCGCTGCCTCCATTTTCAGCGCATGACCACGGGCGCCAACCAACGCATCGGTCAGCTCGCCCTTGGTTGCCTGTAACGAAAGCTGAACGTGCTTCAAGCCAGCCGCCTTGAGCGCCAGCAGGCGCTCTTCGGTCAGGCCGATGCCGGAGGTAATCAAGTTCGTGTAAAAACCGATACTGTCTGCGTAGCCGACCAGTTCCTCAAGATCTTCACGCAACAAGGGTTCGCCACCGGTAAAGCCGAGTTGCAGGGCACCCAGCTCGCGCGCCTCAAGTAAGACTTTTTTCCATTCCCCGGTAGTCAGCTCCTTCGAGCCGTAATCCTCAAAGTCCAGCGGGTTATTGCACCATGAACATTTCAGCGGGCAGCGATAGGTCAACTCCAGCGAAAACCAGAGCGGCTTGCCCTGACCATCAAGGCTAAGGTTTTGTTCTTCTTTGGGCATGGCATTCCTTTACGCAACAGCAATTCGATCACTCATTGTCACCGACAGCACCAGGCCAGGCGTCCAAGAAAACCGGAAAGAGGTCTAGCGAATTTAGCGAGAGCGCGGC
>JAQTZQ010000253.1 GCA_028687645.1 Rhodocyclaceae bacterium | reverse complement strand
GATGAGCCATACCGAAGACTTGAAAGAAGGCGTCGCTGCCGCCCGCGAGAAGCGTCCAGCGAGGTTCAACGCAAATGACAAGAAACCGAGCAAGTAAGTAACCATTGGCCGCGAATCAAAGCGGTAATTCATTCTTTCTTGATTATGTCGAGATATAGCTGTGTGTGTTTTGTAACCCCTCCTCTGCCGGTATTGAGTGTCTCCTCAATATTGCCGGTAGTTTTGCGGTTCGGGGAAGATTCCCCGAACCGCCTTTTTTTGATTCGGTGAGATTGAATTTACCGCAAGGTTTTACCTTGTAATTCGCTGTTCCAATGGTTGGAAATCAATAATCTAGGAGTCCAAATAGTGGGCGAATTTGATTTTGAAACGTTTTTTGAACTTGCAAAAAATGATCCCGTTGCTTTCTATGCCAAGCGTTCAATGCTTCTCGATATCGAATCCTATAAATCTAGTCGTAGCGGAAATGCCGAAGGCTTACGCAAGACGCAAGATGCGATTGATCTGATTCGGGCTAGTTCTGTTAGTCCATCTCTGAGTTTGTATGGAATTAACCAAATGATGATCAGTAACCTTTGTGCTCTACAGGCAGCCCTTGAGCGCTTTGATTCCATCGCAACAGGCACGTAATTCTGATCTCATTGATACCTAGGAAATTAACATATGAGTACATATATCGCACCACTGCGCGACATGCTGTTCGTCCTCAACGAAGTTGCCGGCCTTGAAGAAATCTGCGCTTTGCCCGGCAATGAGGAGTGTTCCGTCGATCTCGTCGAATCGATTCTCGATGAAGCGGCCAAGTTTGCTAGTGGGGTACTCGATCCTATCAACCGTGCGGGAGATACGACTGGTTCTCAGTGTAAAGATGGTGTTGTCACGACAGCGCCCGGTTTCAAGGAGGCGTACAAACTGTTTGTTGAAACTGGCTGGAATGCAATGCCGTACTCTCCGGAGTATGGTGGTCAGGGGTTGCCGGCCGTTGTATCTATGGCAGTTAATGAAATGTGGAAATCTGCCAACATGGCATTTGGCTTGTGTCCAATGCTGACCGGTGGTGCCATTGAAGCTATTGCCCACCATGCCTCGGAGGCCCTTAAGAGGAAGTATCTGCCGAAGATGGTTGAAGGCATCTGGTCCGGAACCATGAATCTGACAGAGCCGTCTGCTGGTTCGGACCTTGCTGCTATCTGCACAAAGGCCAAGGCTGTGGGTGATGGTACTTATCTGGTCAGTGGCACGAAGATTTTTATCACCTGGGGTGAGAACGACTGTGCTGAAAACATCATTCACCTCGTGCTGGCTCGCTTACCAGATGCCCCTTCCGGCCTAAAGGGTATTTCGTTGTTCCTCGTGCCGAAGTTTTTGGTCAATGAAGATGGCTCGCTTGGCCAACGCAATGACCTGATCTGCGCTTCTATTGAGCACAAGATGGGCATCCATGGGAGTCCAACCGCAGTTATGTCATTCGGCGAAAATGAAGGTGCTATCGGTTACCTGATCGGCGAAGAGAACAAAGGCATCGGCTATATGTTCACGATGATGAACCATGCCCGTGTCAACGTTGGCCTAGAAGGCGTCGGCATCGCTGAGCGCTCCTATCAGCATGCATTGTGGTACGCCCGTGAACGTATTCAGGGGACACCTATTGGAGACAAGTCAGGATTCAAAAAGTCCATCTTGCATCACCCTGATGTACGTCGGATGCTGATGGATATGAAGTCGCGGACCGAAGCCATGCGCACGCTGGCCTATTACGCAGCATCGAAACTAGATAAAGCTCGTGCAGGTGATGCCGCTGCCCAGTCACGCGTCGATCTGTTGACTCCGGTAGTCAAGGGTTGGAGTACTGAGCAAGGGGTGGAGCTTACTTCAACTGGGGTACAAATTTTTGGTGGAATCGGATTTATCGAAGAAACAGGTGCATGCCAGTACTACCGAGACTCTCGCATTACCACGATTTACGAAGGAACTACAGGCATTCAGGCAAACGATTTAATTGGCCGAAAGTTGGCACGTGAATCAACTCCTGGTGCGGCGATGAAGGACCTTTTGGCGGAAATGGAAGCAACAGTTGCTGAGCTTGCGAGCAAAAATGCAATGCTAGGAATCGCAGCTAGTCTGAAAAAAGGTATCAATGCGCTGTCATCAGCTGCAGATTGGCAACTAGCCAATTACGGGGTTAATCCGCAGGCAGCAGCGGCTGGCGCGGTTCCCTTTCTTAAATTGACCGGCATTGTCGTTGGTGCTTGGCTGATGGCTAAGTCAGCAGCGATTGCCGTCAAGCACTTGGCTGAAGGCAGCGCTGATGACTTTTATAAAGCCAAGCTGGCGACGGCGACTTACTTCGTTGAGCACCAGTTGCCGTTTGCAGTTGCTTATGCAGCCGAAGTCACTGGTGGTAGTGACTCGGTATTCGGCCTTCCCGAAAATCTGTTTTAACTATGAGTATGACAATGACCATGCGTACTGATCGCGATGCGATGGAATACGATGTCGTAATCATCGGTGGCGGTCCCTCGGGGCTTTCGGCGGCGATTCGCATCAAGCAACTGGCCGAAGTGGCCAACAAGGAAGTCTCGGTTTGCCTCCTCGAAAAGGGCTCGGAGATCGGTGCTCACATCCTGTCAGGGGCCGTTCTTGAGCCGCATGCGCTGGCCGAACTGTTTCCTGACTGGCAGGAGCGCGGCGCACCGCTCAATACGCCTGCCGGCGAAGACAAGTTACTTTATTTAACCGAAACACGCGCTCACAAATTGCCGACGCCGCCGCAAATGGCCAACCATGGTAACTATATTATTAGTTTGGGCAATCTTGCACGTTGGCTCGGAGAGCAGGCCGAGGCGCTCGGTGTTGAAATTTACCCCGGGTTTGCCGCCGCCGAAGTGCTCTACCACGAGGATGGTTCAGTGAAGGGCGTCGCTACCGGTGACCTCGGTATCGGCAAGGATGGTCAGCCCGGCCACAACTTCCAGCCGGGTATGGAACTGCACGCCCGGCAGACGATTTTTGCCGAAGGCTGTCGCGGTTCGCTGACCAAGACCTTGTTCAGCCAGTTTAACCTTCGCGATGGCGTCGATCCGCAAACCTACGGCATCGGCATCAAGGAGCTCTGGGAAATCGATCCGGCCAAACACCAGCCGGGGCTCATCGTGCACTCAGTGGGATGGCCACTTAACTGGGAAACCTATGGTGGCTCTTTCCTCTATCACCTGGAAAACAACCTCGTTGCCGTCGGCATGGTCGTTGGCCTCGACTACAAGAATCCCTGGTTGTCGCCCTACGAGGAATTCCAGCGTTACAAGACTCACCCGGCGATTCGTAGCTACTTTGAAGGCGGTCGACGCATTTCCTATGGCGCCCGAGCGCTGTCCGAAGGCGGCTACCAGTCGGTGCCCAAGCTGACCTTCCCGGGCGGCCTCCTCATTGGAGATACCGCCGGCTTCCTCAACGTGCCCAAGATTAAGGGTACGCATATGGCGATGAAGTCAGGCATGGTTGCTGCTGAGGCGGTCTTCGAGCATCTCTTCAAGGCCAACGCTGGGGCAGAGGCGACCGAATACGCCGAGCAGATCAAGAAATCGTGGCTGTGGGAGGAGCTCTACAAAGTGCGAAACATCCGCCCGGCCTTCAAGTGGGGCCTATTTGAGGCGCTAGCATATGGTGCTATCGACACCTTTGTATTTAGAGGAAAGGCTCCGTGGACACTGCATCATCACGATGATCACAGCCAGCTTGGCGACAAAAAGAGTTATCCGAAGATTACATATCCGAAGCCCGATGGCCTGGTTACTTTTGACCGCTTGTCATCCGTGTTCCTCTCTGCAACCAACCACGAGGAAAACCAGCAGACGCATCTACGTCTCAAGGATGAAGGCATTGCCATCAGCGTGAACTACGTCAAGTACGGTTCGCCGGAAACGCGTTATTGCCCGGCTGGCGTGTACGAAATTCTCGGCGAGGATGAAGGCAAGCCGCGCCTCCAGATCAACGGGCAGAACTGCTTGCACTGCAAGACCTGCGACATCAAGGATCCGACCCAGAACATCAACTGGACGGTGCCTGAAGGTGGTGGTGGCCCGAACTATCCAAACATGTAGTTATTGCTGATATTTGTCGAATTTGTAATGCCACCGAATCAACTAAGAGGAGATTCTTCAATGAATAAGGCAATTTTTGCGCTTATCTTTGCTTTCGACCTTCTGCTTGTGGGGGGGGCTCCCCGAATGTGCTCGCAGCTGAAGCGCAAGTTGATAAGACTGGCTCGGCGACATCAACCTCTGAAAGCGCACGGGCTCAAGCCTTACTGATGAGGGCTTCGGCCGCCTACGAGGCGAACCGTGCCCAGGCTCTGGCAGCGTTTAGCCGGGCTGGAGATTTTATTGACGGTGATCTGTATGTATATGTAATTGGCAATGCAGGCGATATGGTCGCCAGTGGAGGTCCATCAGTTGCGCTAGTGGGTCGGGATGTTCGGAACTTGAAGGATTCTGCGGGAAAGCCTTTTATTAAAGAAATG
>JAQTZQ010000252.1 GCA_028687645.1 Rhodocyclaceae bacterium | reverse complement strand
CCGACACCGTTTGGAATCTGCGCGAATTGCCTAAACGGCTGGTCGTGCTCGGCGGCGGGCCGATTGGCAGCGAACTTTCCCAGACCTTTGCCCGCCTCGGCAGCCAGGTCACGCAAGTCGAAATGGCGCCGCGCATCCTGATGCGTGAAGACCCGGAGGTTTCCGAACTGGTCATGCAACGCTTCATTGCCGACGGCGTAAACGTTGCGGTCAACCATGCGGCAAAGCGTTTTGTTATTGAAAACGGCGAGAAAATCCTGATTGCCGAACACGCCGGGCAGGAAGTGCGCATTGCTTTCGACGAAGTGCTGGTCGCCGTCGGTCGCGCCGCCAATCTCAAAGGCTACGGGCTGGAGGAACTGGGCATTCCGGTCGGCAAAACGGTTGAAACTAACGAGTTTTTGCAAACCCGTTATCCCAACATTTACGCTGCTGGCGACGTTGCCGGGCCTTATCAATTCACCCATACCGCTGCGCATCAGGCCTGGTACGCGGCGGTCAATGCGCTGTTTGACCCGTTCAAGAAGTTCAAGGCCGATTACACGGTGATTCCCTGGGCGACTTTCACTGAACCTGAAGTGGCACGCGTTGGCCTGAACGAACTCGAAGCCAAAGAGAAAAACATTGCCTATGAAAGCAGCGTTTATGGCATCGACGATCTCGACCGCGCCATTGCCGATGGCGAGGCGCACGGCTTCGTCAAGGTGCTGACCGCTCCCGGCAGCGACCGCATTCTCGGCGTGACGATTGCCGGTGAGCACGCAGGCGACCTGATCGCCGAATACGTGCTGGCGATGAAACAGGGCATCGGCCTCAACAAGATTCTCGGCACCATCCATATTTACCCGACGATGGCCGAGGCCAACAAATACGTTGCCGGCGTGTGGAAAAAGGCTAACGCACCGCAGGGCTTGCTGGTTTGGGTTGAGCGTTTCCACGCCTGGCGTCGGGGTTAATCCGCCATGAAAAATACACTAATTTTTGCCCTGTTTTCGGCGTTGACCGTAACAGTTCACGCTGAACCGGTCTGGGTTGGCAAGTTTGATGGCAAAGCCGGCACCTTGCCGGTTGGTTGGAAAGCGGAACGCCTGAGCGACAAATTCCCCGCCACCGAGTACAAGCAACGCAACTGGGATGGCGTCAATGCCATCGAAGCGACGGCAGTAAAAAGCATGGCCCTGTTTGGCCGGACGCTGGAGGTCGATCTCGAAAAGACACCGATCCTCTGCTGGCGCTGGCGCATCGACGCGCCGCTGGTGAGCGCCGACCTCAACACCAAAGCCGGTGACGACTACGCGGCACGGGTGTACCTGACCTTCACCGTGCCACCCGAAGCGCTGGGTTTTGCCACGCGCACCAAGCTCTCTCTGGCCCGCTCAATCTGGGGTCCGCAAGTGCCGGATGCCGCGCTCAATTACGTCTGGGACAACAAGCACCCGGTCGGCACCAGCAAACCCAACGCCTACACCGACCGCACGCAAATGCTGGTGATCGAAAGCGGCGACGCCAAGGCCGGGCGCTGGGTCAGTGCACGACGCAACGTGGCCGAAGACTTCAAGCGCGCTTTCGCCGGTATCCCCGGCCGCCTGAGTGGCATGGCGTTGGCCAGCGACACCGACAACACCGGCGAATCGGCGCATGCCGGCTTTGCCGACTTCCACTTTGTCGCCGACAAGGAAGCCTGCGCGACGCCATGAGTTTGAGCATCATCGTGCCGATGCTGAATGAGGAAGCCGGCATCGGCGCAACGCTTTCGGGTTTGTGTGAGTTGGGCGCCGAGATTATTGCGGTCGACGGCGGAAGTAGTGATAAATCGGTTGAAATTGCCCGTGCCCACGCCGATCAAGTCATCCAAGCCCCACGCGGCCGGGCACGCCAGATGAACGCCGGTGCCGCAGTGGCACAAGGCGACGTGCTGCTTTTTTTGCATGCCGATACCCGCTTGCCACCGGCAGCGGATCGCCTGATTTTTGAAGCCATTGCCGGCGGCGCCGATTGGGGCCGTTTTGATGTACGAATTAGCGGTGATTCAATCTGGTTCCCGGTCATCGCCGCATTCATGAACCAGCGCTCCCGGCTAACCGGCATCGCCACCGGCGATCAGGCCATCTTCGTCAAACGCAGCGTTTTTGAAAAGATCGGCGGTTTTCCCGACTTGCCATTGATGGAAGACATCGTTATCTCGCAACGCCTGAAACAAATCAGGCGCCCAGCCTGCCTGCGCGCCAAAGTCACCACCGCCGGTCGCCGCTGGGAGAAACACGGCGTGCTGCGCACCATCCTCACCATGTGGTGGCTGCGCCTGAGATTTTTCTTTGGGGCTGATCCGAAAATTTTGGCGCAATATTTCCTCCCTCTTTATGTCCCACAGGGACGGTATCCCTTGGGACAAGGGGAAGACCAGGAGGGGGATGGGTTCGTTGCTGCGACCAAATTGACCCATCCCCACCCCAACCCTCCCCTTGAAGGGGAGGGAGTCACCATCGCCATTTTGTCGCGTGCGCCCGTCCCCGGGCAGACAAAAACGCGCCTGATTCCGGCCCTCGGCGCTCAAGGGGCTGCTGATTTGCATCATCAATTCCTCCAGCGCACCGTGCGCACTGCATTCGCTGCCGGGCTTGGCCAGGTCAATTTGTGGTGCACGCCGGACAACACCCACCCGGCATTCACCGCCTGCCAGCAACTTGGTCCGCTCACCTTGCACCCGCAAAGTACCGGCGATCTCGGTGTCCGCATGCTGGCTACGCTAAGCGCCAATACCCCAACCCTGATCATCGGCACTGACTGCCCTGCCCTGACGCCAGAACTTCTACAGCAAGCCGCCTGCGCTCTAAGCGAAAACGATGCCGTGCTGATCCCCGCCGAAGATGGCGGCTATGTGCTGATCGGCCTGCGCCAGCCAAGAGCCAGCATTTTTGCCGAAATGACCTGGGGCTGCGCCACCGTGCTTGAACAAACCCGCCTGCGCCTACGCACCGCCGGCCTGCGCTGGACCGAATTACCCACCCTGTGGGACGTCGACGAACCCGCCGATCTCCCCCGCCTTGCCATCACTTACCCTGAATTGCTCAATCCAACATGAATTCAACAATCGCATTTAGCTCCCCTCGCCCACTCGTGGGAGAGGGGCTGGGGGAGAGGGCATCGACATGAAACGACTCCTGCTCGCCGGTGCCGGCCACGCCCACCTCAATGTCATGCGCAATCTGGCCATGATGCCGTGGCCCGATGTTGAGGTCACGCTGGTCTGCCCTTATCCGCGACAAATCTACTCCGGCATGATCCCCGGCTGGATCGCCGGCCATTACACGCTAGACCAATGCGCAGCCCCGCTCGCTGGCCTGGTTGAAAAGGCGGGCATTCACTGGGTGCAGGACACGATTTGCGGGCTGGACGCCGAGAGCGCCACGGTCAACACAGAAAAGTCGGGTAAATTTTTCTACGACCTCATCTCCATCGACACCGGCGCCCAAGTCGTCAGCTCGCCCCTCAGCACCGCCGGCAGCAAACTACTGGCGATTCGTCCCCTCGAACAATTCGTTATCGACTGGGAACGGCAAAAAGCAAAAATGATCAACGCCGGCAGTGCCAAGATGACGTTTGTTGGCGGCGGTGCCGCCGGCATCGAACTGGCACTCGCTGTCGAATACGCCCTGCGCCGCCATCTCCCGGCCAGCCACGTGGCTATTAACCTGTTGAGCAGCGGCCCCTTGCTCGGCGGACACACCACGGGCGTCATCAAACGTGTTGAAAAAATACTGAAGCAGCGCGGCATCGCCCTGCGCAGCGGGCGCGCCAGCGGTCACCCCGACGGCCTGCAACTCGCTAACGGCGAACTCATCGCCAGCGACTGCATCATCGCCGCCACCGGCGTCGCCCCGCCCACCTGGCTCGCTAATTCTGGCCTTGCCCTGTGCGAACGCGGCTTTATCGCCGTCGCTGACGGTCAACAAAGCACCTCGCACAAAAATGTCTTTGCCGCGGGTGATGTATCGTCACGCATCGACGCCCCGCACGCCAAATCCGGCGTCTACGCCGTGCGCGCCGGCCCGGTACTGACCATGAACCTGCAACGCGCCCTCAACGGCGAACCACCCGCTCCCTATCAACCGCAAAGTCGCAGCCTCTATCTCCTCGCCACCGGCCCCCGCGAGGCCGTTCTCTCCTGGGGCCCATTCGCCGCCGGCGGCGCCTGGGCATGGCAACTCAAAGACTGGATCGACCGCCGTTTTATGCGGCAGTATCAGACCTGAGTGAAATTGTTTATGGGGCTATCGTGACGGTTGCGGTCAGTTTGACAGTTGCAAAGCGCGAGGCGGCAGAACTTCTCTGTAGCCTGACTGCCAAATCCAAACAACAATTCAGCAACGGAAATTTATGGACACCCTGCTCATCAAAGTACGCGGCCTGCAAGACGAATCCTGCGTGCGCACCCTGGCCAATGCGATTCAAGACCTGCCCAATATCGGCCACCTGGAAATCTCTCTGGCCAAGGGCGAAGTCAGCGTCGAACACGGCCGTTTTG
>JAQTZQ010000251.1 GCA_028687645.1 Rhodocyclaceae bacterium | reverse complement strand
TTGAGCAAATGGACAAGAAACGGCCCGGAAAACTGTGGCAGAGGGAATCGCAGCTTCACTTTAATTGGGCTCGTCCATTTTTGATAATTGATCAGCGTGCTCGACAAGATTCAGATTATCAGCATGCACCGAAGCCATTACTTGATCAAAATCGCCCCGACGCAACAATTGTAGAAATGCCGTCACCACCGTCGGATCAAATTGCGATCCCGCCGCCGCTTCAATCGTTGCTGCGGCCTCTTCGATCGCCCATGGCTCTTTGTACGGTCGACGGCTGATCAGGGCATCAAATACATCAACCACCGAGACAATCCGCGTTAGCAGCGAGACTTGGCTGGATGGCTCACCACTTGGGTAACCGCCGCCCAGCCATCGCTCGTGGTGCGACAGGGCCACTTCACGCGCAATGGCCAAGGAAGGATCATGCGACAAAATGCTGGCACCAATCACCACATGCGTTTTCATGATTTCAAATTCAGCTTCAGTCAGTTTGCCGCGCTTACGCAGGATGTCATCGGGAATGCCGATTTTGCCCACGTCGTGCAGGCGGCTGGCCTTGCCAAACAACTCGGCTTCGACAGCCGGGATACCTAGCTCGATGGCCACCATGCGCGTGTAATCGTCGATACGGCGAATGTGCTGGCCGGTTGTTTTATCCTTGAACTCGGCAATATCTGCCAGCATGTTGATGGCGTTATCGTAAGCGCCTTGCAGATCGAGGTGTAGCCGCAAGTTCTCCAGTGCGCTGGAACATTGTTGCGCCATCACTTTGAGCAAATCAATATCCGGGGAAGAAAGCTCGCGCGTTGGTTCAACATAAACAAAACCCACCGTTTTGGCCCCGACCGAAAGTGGAATCACGAGACCATCCTGACGAATCTTTTCTGGCAACCTCCCGTTGCTCACGGCATCGGCGCATTGTTTGCGGATTTCTTCAAAACGAAGGTCATCCGCCTGCGGGCCGGTGGTTGCCATGATCTTGACTTGCTGACCATCAAACGTCGCCACCATACCGTCAATGGTGGAAATGAAGCTCATGTCGGCCAGATTGCACAGGCCGACAATTTGCGTCAAAACGCCTTCAAAAAAGGTATTGAGCGAAGAGTTTGAAATCCGGTAAAGATCAGGGGCCGCATTGAGCACGCGCGATAGGCCGATGCGGTTGAGGTCGATGGTTTTGAGATCGCGATACGCCTTGAGCGCCGAGCGCACCGTCGTATATAGACGGGTTGCGGTCAACTCGGTTTTATCCTTGTAATCGTCAATATCAAAGTTGTCGATTACAAAGCGTTCGGGCGCAACGCCGGGTTGGCCGGTACGGATCACCAAGCGAATCATCGGGTTATTGAGTTCCTGGCGGATGTACTCAACAAGGCGCAAACCGGCATCGTCGGTTTCCATCACGACATCAACCAACGCCACCGCAATATCATCATTTTTGGCCAGCAACTGCCGCGCCTCGTGTGCCGAGGCTGCCTCCAAAAACTGCAGCTCGCGACCATCAAAGCTGAAGCCCTTGAGATTCAAGCGGGTCAATGTCCGGATGTCGGCTTCATCATCGACCACCAGCACCTTCCAGGCATGCCGGGGACCGGCAATTTCGCTGGTGATTGGACCATCGGTGAGCGGTTTGCTGCGTATCAGTTTCATAACCCAGACTCCAAAGCGCCTTGATTGACGCCTATCTCGCTACAATTTTTGCCGGGAATTCGATAAGGAACTTAACGCCCTCACCCGGTTTACTCTGGCAATTCAGTGTGCCCCCCAAATTTGCCGTGACGATGTTATAGCAAATATACATCCCCAGCCCCGAGCCCCCCTGGCCCCGTCGCGTGGTGAAGAAAGGCTCGAACAGACGCGCGAGCGCTTCCTGATCCATACCACTTCCCGTATCGGCATACTCAATGCTCAATTTTTTATCGCCACTGACGGCCTTGATCAAAATTTCGCCACTACGGGCACCGTGGTCAAAGCCATGAATAATGCTGTTGAGCACCAGATTGGTCAGCAACTGTTCGAGCAAACCCGGAGCCCCCTCAATTTTGAGGCTATTCCGGCAGTTGACCGTAACCACCACAGGCAAACGCTTGAGCTGATTTTGCAAGCCGTGCAGAACATCATCAATCAACTCGCGCAAGGCAAAAACGCGCTCCTGATCAGAGGCCTGATCAATGGAGGTGCGCTTGAAACTCTGCACCAGCCCCGCCGCCCGACGCAGATTGGACATCGCCAACTCATCGCCCTGTTTGAGAGTGGCCAGCGCTGCGCGCAAATCGTCCTCACTCACTTCTTCGCTATCGAGCAGGCGGTTGATCTGCTCCAGCGTATGTTCGCTATTGGTAATCGCGCCCACCGCAACCCCAATCGGCGTGTTGATTTCATGCGCAAAGCCCGCCACCATGCGTCCCAGCGAGGCCATTTTTTCGCTCTGTACCAGTTCGTCTCGCGCCGTTTCCAATTCGACAATCTTGTCATCCAACTCCCGCCAGCGCCGCCGCAACTGCTCCAGCAACCACCAGGAAACCCCCAGCATGAGCAAAAAAATCACTGCATGGGTGAAATACGCCTGCCGTTCGCTCGGTAGTGCCGCCGCCAAAAATGGCTGATAGCGCTGCGACACACTGATCCCGCCGCGAATATCACCAATTTTGTAGCCTTGCGCCGCATGGCACTTCAGACAGGCATCAACGACGACCAACGGCGCCATATAGCGATGCAGCAAGCCTTCACGCGCGTGCGCTTCAAATCCGTTGGTCTCTTTCACCCCTCGCTCGAAGGACTCAAGCGCCAGACGCTCCCAGGCATCAGCCACATTTTGCGGATTCACGGGTTTAAGACTGGTGATGTGAAAAATCACCCCTTCATCCTGCTTGGCCAATTCACTAATGAGACGCGTCATGTAGGCCGGATTGACGAGCGTCAAAGAGCGGCCAAAATTATCGCTAATATCGCGCTGCGGATGATTCAGGTAGGGATTTGGGCGGGTCTTGTCATCAACTGGCACATAGACACCGCCATGCTCGGAATTCCACAAACGGGTCAGCAGCACCATGCGAAACATGTTGCGCGCGCCCTCCGTCACCACGTCCTGATTGTGTCGGCGAATATCGCTGATATGCGCCTGCAGTGAGAAACCAACGGCCATTGCCCACAGTAGCAGCAACAGCAACCAATTGGCCCGGTTGCCAAAAAATCGTGTGACAGAAGTTTGCATCTAAAACTCCCGACAGGTTTTTTACGCCCGATCTCGTTGAGAACGGGCGGGAAACAGGCTTACTCGTCGTCGTCGTGCAACTGGAACTTGCTCGCCATCTGCTGCTGAACATTCGGCGGCACCGCCGAGTAACGCGCAAACTCAATGGTGTAGCTGCCCTGCCCGCCGGTCAGCGACTTGAGCCGCGACTGGTAGTCGTTCAGTTCAGCCAGCGGCACTTCGCCACTGATCGCTGCCTGCCCATGCCCGCGACCATCGGTGCCAGTAATGTGACCGCGACGGCTGGAAAGATCGCCGGTCAAATCACCAATCGCACCTTCAGGAACGACAATTTCGATATTGACGATCGGCTCCAGCACAATCGGCTTGGCATTGCGAATCGCTTCGATCACCGCCTTGCGGCCAGCCATCACAAAAGCAACCTCTTTGCCATCGACCGCATGTGTCTTGCCATCAAAAACCGTGACTTTCAGGTCGTCGACCGCGTAACCCGCGACAACACCGCCTTCCAGGCCTTGACGCACGCCCTTCTCGACTGCCGCCATAAATACGCCGGGAATGACGCCGCCCTTGACCGCATCGACAAACTCAAAGCCCTCGCCCCGGCCCTTCGGCTCGATGCGCAAATGCACCTCGCCAAATTGCCCGGCGCCACCACTTTGCTTCTTGTGCCGATGAATGCCTTCCGCCGAACCGGTAATCGTCTCGCGATACGGAATACGCGGCGGTGCTGTTTCGACTTCCAGCTTGTACTGACCAGCCATTTTTTCCAGCTTGGATTTGAGGTGAATCTCACCCAGCCCACGAATCACCGTTTCATTGCTCGTCGGGTGACGCTCGACCACAAAGGTCGGGTCTTCCACCGCCAGCTTGTTCAAAATATCGAACAAGCGCTGCTCATCGCCCTTTTTCTTCGTCTCAACCGCCAGGCCAGCCATCGGTTGCGGGAAGGCGAGCGGTACCAAATGAATGTGATCTTCGTCATGCGAGTCGTGCAGCACGCAGTCAAAGTCGATTTCTTCAATCTTGGCCACAGCACCGATATCGCCCGGCAGCAACTCATCGACTTCGACCGATTCCTTGCCTTGCAACTGATAGAGGTGCGCCACCTTGAACGGGCGCTTGCTGTCGCCGACGAACAACTGCATATCCTTCTTCACCGTGCCCTGATGCACCCGGAAAACACCAATCTTGCCCATGTAGGGGTCAGCCACCACCTTGAAAACATGCGCCAGCACATGCTTGGCAGCATCCGGCTCGGCTTGGAAAGGCTCGGTTTTATCACCCGGCTCGCCCTTGTAAAACGGCGGCGGATTGCCTTCAGC
>JAQTZQ010000250.1 GCA_028687645.1 Rhodocyclaceae bacterium | reverse complement strand
ATTTATACCCTTTCACCTTGATCACAGGAGCCTCCTTGTTCAGGGTCTGCTTGCCCTCATGCAGCTGCGCTGTGCTTCACTTCGTTCGTCGTGATCAACTTACGGCGGGACTTACACCCGCAGGAGTACGCCCATGCTGGGCGCACCATGAAAAACGGGCGCCGTTGCAGCGCCCGTTTCTTTTTTGCTCCCCGCCAATGCGAAGAGCGGAAAAAATCTTAGTGTTTCAGGTTAGCAGAAAAAACCGCCTTGGTTTTTTCGGAGAACTGGAAATCGGTAAAAGCGCGATCGATCTGGGCTTCGTTGCGGCCTTCAGAGTGATCTTTAAAACAGATACCAATCACTTTCCCATTGGCGGCCAAGGTCTGGAAGGCAAAACGCCAGCGCTGGGCTTCGGCCAGACGCTCACGCAGATCAGCTTCGTTGGAAATCGTAATACCGGCATTTTTCAGGGATTCCAGAAATTGCTCGTAGGATTCTGTGCTCAAACTGCCCATTTGTCTCTCCGTGTATAAGGTTGGTGTTGGATCACCATGAGCTTAATAACGACGCACTTTGGATTCGGTTGACACGAAACTCACACTTCAATGAATGAGATAATTTGCGCCTATGAAAAAGCAAAACACTCCCGCTGACATTCCCGAAATTCGCCCCGGACAATCCATCGAGTTGCTCAAGGAACTGCACATCCTGACGCGCGATGGCAAGCTAAATCAGGATACGCGGCGCAAACTCAAGCAGGTTTATCACCTCTACCAGTTCATCGAACCGCTGCTGGCCGATGCACAGAGCCTGGCCGACCACGGTGCCGGCAAGTCTTACCTTGGCTTCATTCTTTATGATCTGTTCTTCAAGACTAAGGAAACTGGCCACATCTACGGCATTGAAACGCGCAAGGAACTGGTCGAAAATTCTCGCAAACTGGCCGCCCGGCTTGGCTTTGAGCGCATGAGTTTTCTCGACATCACGGTTGAGGAATCCACCCATTCCAGCGCCCTGCCCGATCAAATTGATGTCGTCACCGCCCTGCATGCCTGCAATACCGCCACCGACGACGCCATCCGCTTTGCGCTGACCAAGCACGCGAAATACATCGTTCTGGTCCCCTGCTGCCAAGCCGAAGTTGCCGCAGCCATGCGTGCCGGAAAAAATGCCGCGCTGGCGAAAACGCCACTTTCAGAACTCTGGCGCCACCCGATTCACACCCGCGAACTCGGCAGCCATCTGAGCAATGTGTTGCGCTGCCTGCTGCTCGAATCACATGGCTATCAAGTCACGGTCACCGAACTGGTTGGCTGGGAGCATTCGATGAAGAACGAACTGATCATCGCAAAAAAAATGGCCGAAAAAGCCGGTCGACCGCAACAGATTGCCCGCGAACGTGCGCAAGCCATCCTGCGCGAGTTCAATATCGAAGAACTTGCCCCGCGTTTTACCTACTAAGCTAAATGACTGAACTCGAACTCCTCGCCCCCGCCAAAAACGCTGACTTTGGCATCGAAGCCATCCGCCACGGTGCCGATGCTGTCTATATTGGCGGCCCGGCTTTTGGTGCGCGTTATGGCGCCGGCAATGATGTTGCCGAGATCAAACGTCTGTGCGACTTTGCCCATCGCTACCGGGCCAAGGTCTTTGTTGCACTCAACACCATTTTGCAGGACGACGAACTGGAAGCCAGCCGCCAGTTGGCCTGGGAACTCTACGAAGCCGGTGCGGATGCCCTGATCATTCAGGACATGGGCCTGCTCGAAATGGACTTGCCGCCGATCCAGTTGCACGCCAGCACGCAGACCGACAACCGCAATGCTGACAAAGTTAAATTTCTTGAAGATGTCGGTTTTTCCCAAGTCGTTTTGGCGCGTGAGTTATCGCTCGACGAAGTCGCGGCAATTGCTGCAAAGACCAGTGCCACGCTCGAATATTTCGTCCATGGTGCGCTCTGCGTCGCCTTCAGCGGCCAGTGTTTCATCAGCCATGCCCACACCGGGCGCAGCGCCAATCGCGGCGAATGCTCGCAAGCCTGCCGCCTGCCCTACACGCTGACCGATGAAAAGGGCAAGGTCATCACCGAAAACCAGCACCTGCTGTCGATGAAGGACAACAACCAGACCGAAAACATCCTCGCGCTGGCCAAAGCGGGGGTTGGTTCATTCAAAATCGAAGGGCGGCTGAAAGACCTTTCCTACGTCAAGAATATCACCGCACACTATCGTGGCTTGCTTGACGAGGTCATCGCCAACAACCCGGAATTCACTCGCGCCTCCAGCGGCCACAGCACCTACACCTTCACGCCGCAACCGGACAAGACCTTCAACCGGGGTTACACCGACTATTTTGCTGGCGGTCGTCAGGACGACATCGGTGCTTTCGATTCGCCGGCTTTCGTTGGCGAACTGATCGGTGAAGTGGTTGAAATCGGCGACGGCTCATTCACCGTCAACGCCGAAAAACCCTTCCATAACGGCGACGGCGTCTGCTTCTACGACGCCCACGGCGAAGTCGTCGGCATGCGCATCAATCGTGCTGACGGCAAAACCCTTTTCCCGGCCGAGATGCCGGAAGAACTCAGCGAAGGTGCCACCCTCTTCCGCAATCGCGATCAGGAATTCGAGCGTTCGCTGGAGAAAGAATCTGCAGATCGTCGCATTTCAATCAAACCGTTGTTTGCCGAAACCGCCACCGGCTTCGCACTAAGCTTGATCGATGAAGATGGCCAAACTGTTACGGTCAACCTTGAAAAAAGCGAAAAAATTGGCCGCGAAATCGCCCAGAACCCGGAAAGCGCGTTAGCCAAGCTCAAGGAAAATCTCGGTAAATTCGGCAACACAATGTTTGTCGCCGAACCGGTTGAACTCAAATTGTCGCAAGCGTGGTTTCTGCCAGTCAGCGCGATCAACGCCCTGCGCCGCGAAGCCACAGAAAAGTTGGAAGCCACCCGCCTCGCCAACTACCAACGCCCTTTGCGTGCCAAACCGGCAACTAACCCGGTGCCCTACCCGCAGGAAGAACTCACCTACCTCGGCAATGTCTTCAACGCCAAGGCCCGCCAGTTCTACGAAAAACACGGTGTCAAACTGATCGCCGAGGCCTACGAGGCGAATCAGGAAAAAGGTATGGTCTCGCTGATGATCACCCGCCACTGCCTGCGCTACAGCTTCAATTTGTGCCCGAAAGAGGTCAAACACCTCAAGCCCGACCCGATGACTTTAATCAACGGCAGCGAAAAATTGATCCTGAAATTCGACTGCAAGGCCTGCGAAATGCACGTCATCGGCAAGATGAAGAAGGGTGTGATGTTGAACCTGGGAGCAATGCGACCAGCCGCTGGCAGCTGAAATGAATGTGCCTTGTCATCAGGCTTGATCAGGCACCTTAATTGGTAGCATAGTATTTTTTGCCCGATTGACTGGGGCGACCGGGCCGCCTTTTCATAATCACAACGCCCCTGACACCAGACAGACTGGCGATCGGGTGATCAGGATAGGCCGGATTCAGTGCATGCAGTACCCAGCCAGCGTCGCACTTGATTAATTGGCGGAAAATATATTCCTCGTTATGCATCGCGACGACATACGACCCGTCCTTGGCCAGACCTTCCGGCTCGACGATGATAATTTCGGGCTCGACGAACTCAGGCTCCATGCTGTCCCCAAGCACCATCAGCGCAAAAGCCTCGGCGCCCGAGCAGGAACCGAAGGGGCTGTCGTCAGCGCGCTGTTCTGCTGCGACAACGGGAATACCTATCGGCTTTCGTTTGCGTTCCATGCCAGCTCCGCTATGCGTTGATTGGGTCCCGTCAGCCATCAGTTCAGCTTTTTGCTCGGCTTGGGCATGGACACCAGCTTGCTAGCGGGTGGCTCGTCGGTGAAATAAGGCTTTTCATTGTCGGCGAGGCCGGCTATCTGAGCCAGTTCCCGCTCGCGCTCGGCTATCAGTCCAAACAGGTCGCGAATGGAATCAACGGTGCTTTGCTGAAAAGGGTGCGGCGTGCCGTGCGCCGGCATGGCATCCTTGACGATATTGCCCAGTACCTTGCGCAACACACGCAAAATGCGTTGCTCCTTCGACAGATTGTCATCGTTCAATTCAGCACTCCGTATAAGTGAAAGGTGATGGACTCAAGGTACCGCATTCAGGCGTCTGGCGCCAGTACTACGAGATTTTCCCCGGCTTCATCTGCGAATTCCGGCCCAACCTGGACACTGATTCCGGCCGAATCTGGACAGTAATTCCAAGGCAAACTGGACACTGATTCCAGGGCAAACTGGACAGCTCAAAGTCATAACGTAGTACGCGGGATAACCGTGGCACCCTCGGCGATTTTGCTGAGGACCACATGGCAAATTGCAGGCTATCCATGCGCAAGATATTTGAAGTATTACGGCTCTCCGTTGAAGGGGGCCACAGCCACCGGGAGATCGCCCGGGCAATACAATCCTCACCGACCACCGTCGGCGAAATCATTCGTCGAGCGAAACTAGCCGGGCTGAGCTATCCGTTGCCGGCCGGCATCACCGAAGTCGGCGTCGAAGCGCTGCTCTACCCGCCGACAGCAC
>JAQTZQ010000071.1 GCA_028687645.1 Rhodocyclaceae bacterium | reverse complement strand
GCCTGCATGCTCGGCGAGGCCAACTCGATATCGATTTCCTTGTCGTCCAACTCGCCTTCACGCAGTTTTTTGCGGAATTTTTGCCGCGTGGTGCCATCTGTTGCGGTCGACTCGGAATTTTCGGCAAAAAATCCCGGGCTGCGCGAGGGCGGCAGCAAGATATCCAGGACTCTATCCTCAGCCGCATCCTCGGCCCGAGGACGCATTTGCTTAATGACCCGCTCGCGTACACCTTTGATGGCGATATCAATCAGATCGCGGATGATGGTGTCGACATCACGCCCAACGTAACCGACTTCGGTAAATTTAGTTGCCTCAATCTTGATAAAAGGCGCATTGGCCAGGCGCGCCAGACGACGGGCAATTTCCGTTTTGCCAACGCCCGTGGGGCCGATCATCAAAATATTCTTGGGCGTAATTTCCTGGCGCAACGGGTCGGCCACCTGCGCCCGCCGCCAGCGATTGCGCAAAGCGATAGCCACCGACTTTTTGGCGTTTTTCTGGCCTACGATGTGTTTATCCAGTTCGGAAACAATTTCCTGCGGGGTCATTTCGCTCATTCCAGAACCTCGATGGTGAAATTGCGATTGGTATAGATACAAATGTCACCAGCGATTTCCAGCGACTTGGTGACGATTTCGCGCGGCGCCAGTTCGGTATTTTCCAGCAAGGCACGCGCCGCGCTCTGGGCGTAGGAGCCGCCGGAGCCAATGGCGACGATGCCCTGCTCCGGCTCCAGTACATCGCCATTACCGGTAACAATCAATGACACCTCCTTGTCAGCGACCGAAAGCATCGCCTCCAGGCGACGCAAGGCACGGTCGGAGCGCCAATCCTTGGCCAGCTCAACGGCAGAGCGCAGCAAATTGCCCTGATGCTTCTCCAGCTTGGCCTCAAAACGCTCGAACAAGGTAAAGGCATCCGCCGTGCCGCCGGCAAATCCGGCCAGAATGCGCCCGTGGTAGAGGCGGCGCACCTTGCGCGCCGTTGCCTTGATGACGATATTGCCCAGCGTGACCTGTCCATCGCCGCCCATGGCGACAGAATTCCCGCGCCGCACCGACAAAATTGTCGTGCCGTGATATTGCTCCATTTGATGATTTCCTAAAATTTAAGTCTTGGGAACGATGATTCGCGCCACACGATTCAGGCCAACGACACCCATCAATTCGGCAACCAGATGATTCGGGTTACGAATGACGACATTGAGACCAGCCTCCTTGAGCGGCAAAAGGCGATTTGCCAACTGACCGGCAGAGAAAAAATCCAGGCGGCGCACCCCGGAAAAATCCAGAACAGGGGTATCCATCAATTCAAGAATTGCTGGCAGCTCGTCAAAACGAGCATTTTTGATCTCGCCACTCAGATAATGCGCATCCCGTGGATCACGCGGCAGGTCTGAACAGGGGACAACCGGCGCGACAATTTCTTCCCAGGATGGCGGTGAGCGCTCGAAAGTGACCGCAAAATCAACTGCACATTCCTCAAACTGCTCCTGCGAGCCATAACGTTGAAGTAATTCAAGCACCAGCAGCCAGATCCGGGCGTGTTTTTTCTCGCCCACACTCAGCCGGCTACGCAACCTGGGAATAAAGGATTCCAATCGATCAAGAATGACCGCCACTCCTTTTTGCCGCGCCGCGAGCAAATACTCTGCCAGCAAGCCAGCAATTTCGTCATCGCAACCGATCCACTTTCCACAATCAATCCTGACCGGGCGCTGGTCTGCCAACGAGGCCTTGAGCGGATCAAGAGCGCTGATGTTTTCAGCGGTCAACACGCCTTGCAGGGCAAAACTTCTTGCTCCCAAGGCTGCGGGTCCGGATTCCGGCGCCAAATTGCGCCATGTGGGCGGGGAAGTCTCACAGGTTTCTGCGAAGAGCATCCCGAGTTTGTCGAAAGCCGGATGATCGTCCGTCAACTGCAAAAGATCAAAGAGCATTTGCCAGATACGCAAGCCATCTGCATCGCGATAAATTTTGACAAAAGCTTCGAGCAGCGACCGGGCAGCAGCGTCCTGACCATTACTGAACAAAACGGCGACCTGCTCGACGTCGGCCTGCATTGAATCGACATCGTGATCGACGTTGATTCCCATAACGCTGGAATCGGAATAATTGCGATCAAACTCCGAGATGGTGAAATCAAGCGCAAACCCTTCATCATCCATCACGGCAGCGGGTGTGACGCTGGAGATTTCAACAGCAGTTGATGTAGCCGGTGCTTTTGATACTGGCGCTAACCCAGCCGGCAGCGAACGGGTGAACTCCAGTTCTGGCAAATGCTCTTCAAGCTTGACCGGTGGTTCTGGCTGCGCAGCAGGTTGGGGGGCAACGGGCACCTTCGGCTTGGCCGTGGCTCGTTCCGGCATTTTTTCGGGTTGTTTTTTGAAAAACGAAAACACCATGGACACTCAAAAATCGGAGAACACGTTTTAGCATGTCATACGGCCTCACGCAACAACTAGACCAATAGCAATCAGCAGCAAGGCCAGCACCGGCCCAAAAGGTTGATCAAAACCAAGGGCAATGGCGAAGGCGGCAACATAGCCAAGGACACCAATCAGTGCAGCGAGCAGCAAGCCCTGATGCCAACTACGGGCGCGGCGAAAAACAATCCACGGCGGCACAAAAACCAGCGCAAAGCTGCCCATCACCCCAAGCGTCATGGTTGCCAGCGCCAAAGTCAGTGCCGCCAGCAGGTCAAAGCCGGTGACCACCGGCCAGACCGGCAAATGCCGCGCCTGAAAATAATCCGGATAAAGACGCGCCAGCAACAGTTGGCGGGACAGCCAAAAGAGCGCGGGAATCAGCAGCAGGCACCAAGGTAAAATAAGGTAAAGATTGTCGCTGCCGGAAAAATAAAGCTGCCCATCAAACAAGGCGTGCCCCAGGCGTTCCGCCAGTGGCTGGTTGGCCGCCAACAAAACAGCAAGCGCCCAACCGCCAAGCAGCAACAAGGCAAAGGCAGCGCCGCCCGCTGAACGCTCTATGCGCTGCGCAAAAAATTGCTTGCCGCCACCGACCAGGGCTGCCGCTCCCATGCCACCCAACATCGGTACAAACCCCGCGATCAGGGCTAACAAGGCGCCCGCTGCTGCGACATGGGCATAGGCCAGGGCGGCCAGCCATTCATCGCGCAGGCGCAGAAAGCAACCGAGCAGCGGTAAGGCCACGGCCAGGCATAGCCCAGTCAAGAAGGGAATGAGAAATAGTTGATCAAACATGCGGTGCAACCCTCATCGTCTGCACCTGATCGCAAACGCCTGAAACAAACGCTTCGTCGTGGCTGACCAAAATAATCCCGGCCCCCTCCGCTGCCCGCTGGCGCAAGGCCAAGGCAAGATGCTCAGTGCCGGCGGCATCGAGATTATTGGTGGGCTCATCGAGCAAAACGACATCAGCCGGGGCCTGAAGAATGGCCCACAGCGCGAGATAATGACGCTGGCCGCCAGAGAGTTGGTCAACACGCAGTTTGAGGCGTTCCTGTAGCCACGGTGGCAACCCCTGTTCACGAGCACCGGTTAGCGCCAACAACTCACGGCCAGACAAGGGCAGACCGCTGAGCGGAGGAATATCCTGGGTTTGAAAGGCCAGACGCAAGCCGGGGCGCAGCGTGAGAACCCCGGCATAGCATTTCGCTCGCCCTGCCAGGGCACTCAAAATGGTCGATTTACCGACCCCATTCGGGCCGGTCAAGCCCAGAATTTTGCCGCGCGGCAGCGCCAAATCAAGCGGTGCCGTGGCTGGCCCTTGCCAGCCAGCCACCAGTTGTTCAGCGCTAATTAATAGATCATTCAAGACTTTGCCTGCAAAAGACGCTGGATGGTGTCATCGAACAAGCCGAATAAATCGCCCGCCCCGGCGGTTCCGCCCACCGTAAATGGCAGCATGATGGCTGGAATACCGGCCTTCTTGGCAATCCACTGACTCGGGCCCTCGCTCTGGTAGGCGGCACGCAAAACCATACGTGCCGGCTTGCTTGCCTGGCGTTCAATCAAGGCAGAAAGATGGCCGCTGGTCGGCTCGACACCCGGTTTAGGCTCAAGCATGCCGAGCTCGTTCAGACCCAGCCAGGCGGCGAGATAGACGAATGAGGTGTGATGCGACAACACCGGCACCCCTCGCAAACTTGCCGCTTCCTTGTCCCAGCGCGTCATTGCCAGTTGCCACTTGTCGGCAAAGACCTTGAAGTTCGCCCGATAGGCCTCGGCGTTGCTCGGGTCGATTTCCGCCAGCCGCGCCGTCAGTCCCACACCAACCTTGAGAATATTGCGCGGATCGAGATGAATGTGCGGATTACCGGCGGCGTGAACATCGCCATGCGCACGATCGAGCACCACCGGTACATCGCGCATGGCAACAAAACGGACAGCCTCGAAATAGCCCGGTCGACCGTTCTGAATGGCCGAATTCCCCGAGTCGCGCACGACCAGCGGCAACCAGCCGACTTCCAACTCGGCGCCGGTGGCCAGCAGCAGCTGTGCGCGCCGTGCCTGGGCCAGCAAGGAAGGCCGCGCCTCAATGCGGTGCGGGTCTTGCAGGGCGGTTGTTGCGACGTAAATATTAAGCTTGTCGCCACCGATTTCCTTGGCCAATGCTCCCCATTCCGGCACAGTGGCAAAGACATTGAGCACTGCCCAGGCAGGCATTGCGACCCAGGCCAGAAGCAGCATCACTATCTGTTTTTTCATGCTGCGCTCCTAGAACTTGTGCGCACCATGCGCCCCGAGGCTCATGATGTATTGCACGGTAATCTGGTTGTCGGTCACACCGAGCATCGATTTATCCTGAGCCACTTGCAGACGGGCGCGGGAAAATTCGCTCCAACTGTAATCCACCATCGCCGAGGCTTTTTTCGGACGATAGCTGTCGACCAGCAGGTAATCTGCATTCTCGCCAAAATCCCGGGTGCCGCTGTTCAATTGCTCAACACGCACACCGGCGCGCCATTGCGGGGTGAACTGATAAACCCCCTGGGCATACCAGCCAGACTGGCGGGTGCGATAGGCACTGGTAATCCCATCGCAGGAGACCGGGTCGCCAGCGTCAGCGACACCACAGGTCAACTCACCCTTTTCTTCACGCAGGAAATATTCGCTCTGAAATTTGAAATTCTGGTACTTGGGATTGCCGCTGGGCGACCATTTCCAGACAAAATCCGCCAGCCAGGTGGTTGAATCACCGGTGAATGCGCCCATCGCCTCGACTTCATTGACCGTATCTTCAAAATGCGACTCGCGATCCTGTGCCGAAGTTTTCAGCCAGGAAACGCCCGCTCGCCAGTTATTCGCCACACCGAGATCACCCCCCAGATGGGCGAACAAGGCACCGCTACCGCTACCATTCTTGTTGCGATCAGAGCCGGGGAAGTTCGCCCCACGACCAAACTCCGCGCCAAATTCCAGAAACACCGGCGTCGGCGCCAGCCATTTCAATTGCACGCCATCCTGCGTGTAGCTGCCATGCTCACCGAACATCGCCTGATACATCAGCGGCGCATCGGCAAAATCCCAGGCATGCGGATGCTGTTCATTCAAATAACCGATACCGGAACGCAGTCGACCGCCCTTGAGCCCCAGCCCATAGCCCATGCCCAGCGACTGGAACCAGGCCTCTTCGACTTCAACTGAGCCATCCAGCGCGGCGATGATGGCCTGACCGCGCCAGTTGGGATCAATATTGGCAGCAAAAACCAGTTCGGTATGATCCACCGAGAAGCCACGCTTGGCATCACTTTCCGCCTCGTCGTGATCATGACCGCCGGCTGAGACAAAGCCGCTGATCTGGCGCTCGGGGACGTTCTTCATGTCCTTGTACTGGCCTTGCAAGATCAGCGAGACTTCAGGGTTGAAGCCGCTGGCCCTGCTGGCCGGCGCGCTGCTTTCGACCACAACCGGTTGAGCCGTAGCTGGCGGTTGATTTTTAACCTCCGCCTCAACCAGCTTTTTCTCAAGCGCGGCAATCCGCTGCTCGTAAGACTTTTTCATTTCATCAATCTGGCTGCGAATCTTGGTCAGATCAGCGGCAAGATCACTATCAGAGGCAGCCTGCGCGCCGCACGAAGCGGCAAGCAGAACAGCCATGGCAAACGATGGCTTGTAAAACATGGAATTCTCCTGAAAAACGCAATGAAGCCGACCGCAGATTCAATCTGTTACGGTCGACGGCAAAAACGGGGGCGATTTTTCAGGCTTGCGGCGGGCCGCGCTGAACGGCAAGGGGTGCGGGAAAACTGCTGCGACTATGCAGTGGCAGCATCTCCGGCGCGAGATAGGGCGCCAGAGGCAAGGGAATCAAGGCCACTGACGGCAATGCTGCCGTCAGATCATGGGCCACCAGACACAAGGCACAAGCATGCTGCGGGGCGTCCTGATCCCCCATCGCATGCTCGACACTATGCCCGACCGCCGCCCATTGGGCGAAAACCAGAACAGCAACGAGAAGGAGATGGCGCAACGAATTCACAGTGCTTATTTTAGTCGACTTGAACGAGCAAGCCCTTTAGATACTCCCCTTCCGGGAAGTTCAAGGCAATCGGATGATCCGCTGCACCGGCCAGACGACGAATGATGCGCGCCTGACGACCCGCATCATGCGCTGCCTCGGCGATGATTTTCTGGAACAACTCCAGCCCGATGCCACCCGAGCAAGAATAAGTCATCAACAGCCCACCCGGATTGAGCAAACGGAAGCCCAGCAGGTTGATATCCTTGTAGGCACGCGCCGCACTCTCAGCATGCGCCGCCGAGGGCGCGAATTTGGGGGGATCAAGAACGATCAGATCAAACAAACGCCCGGCCTTGCGAAAATCGCGCAGCGCCTGAAAAACATCAGCCTCCTGCCATTGCGCCCGCTCGGCTGGCAATTCCGGGTTAAGCGCCAGATTGGCTTGCCCCTGCGCCAGCGCCGGGCCGGAGGAATCAATCGACAGCACACTGGCCGCTCCCCCCGCCAGCGCTTGCAGCGAGAAACCGGCGGTGTAACAGAAGCAGTTGAGGACATCCTTGCCTGCCGCCAATTGGCCAAGCAGTAAGCGGTTATCGCGCTGATCGAGATAAAAACCGGTTTTGTGACCTTCAGCAAAATCGACGGCTAGCTTGACGCCGTTTTCAACAATCGTCAGCGGCTCGTCGCGCGCTTCGCCAAGCAACCAGCCGGTGGCAGACTCCAGCCCTTCGAGACGTCGGACATCAGAATCGGAACGCTCATACACCCGCGCACAGCCGGTTGCCTTGATCAAGCCGGCGACAATCGCATGGCGCCACTTGTCAGCGCCGGCCGAGGTTAGCTGGATCACCACCGTGTCACCATATTGATCGGCAATGACGCCAGGCAAACCATCCGACTCGGCGTGAATCAAGCGCAAACCCTGCTGCCCGCGCAACTCGGGCAGTGCCTGACGACGCGCCACGGCGGCCGCGACACGGCGCTTGAAGAAAGCATCATCGACCGATTCTTCCGCATCAAAGGTCCAGAAACGCGCACGAATTTGTGACTTCGGGCTGTAAGCAGCGCGACCCAACGGACGCAGGTTGTCGGCCAGCACCTCAACAGTATCGCCTGGGCGAGCGCGGCCTTCGAGACGCCCGACCGCACCGGCAAAAAGCCACGGGTGATGCTGCTTGAACGCGGAGCGCTCCTTACCCGGCAACAAAATCAGCTGAGCCATGTTTTCCCGACCTCCAATGAAACAAGCCCCGGTCACCTTGCGGCAACCGGGGCTTAAATACGCGATAGCAACTTAGGCGCCGAGTGCCTTGCGATTACGGGCGTGACATTCAGCGGCGTACATAACCTTGAACAGGGTCTTGCCGGTGCCTTTGAACAGGCGCTTGGTGGACTTGGAAACGCAGCGGCGCTCCAGCGAAGAACGGCGATTACGGTTGATAGCCATGATAACTCCTTGAATCCGACGAATTTTGTAAACCGCGAATCTTAGAGCTTGCGGAAGAAAAGGTCAATTGAAGCTTGATTTTTTGGCCATTTTCGCAGTTGACCGTAATGATTTACCCACGCTTGGCACGCGGATGCGCCGAGTCATAAACCTTGGACAAATGCTGAAAATCCAGATGCGTATAAACCTGCGTCGAAGCAATACTGGCATGGCCGAGCATTTCCTGTACCGCGCGCAAATCGCCAGAAGACTGGAGCAAATGAGAAGCAAACGAGTGGCGCAGCATGTGCGGATGAACATGGCGCGGCAAACCCAGTTTCACCGCCCGCAAGGCCAGGCGCTCCTGGATCATGCGATGACTCAGGCGCCCGCCACGCCGGCTGACAAACAGGGCAATTTCATCCACATTCGCCAGCCCGTCGCGCAATGCCGCCCACGCCGCCAACGCCTCGCGCGCCTTGGTACCAACCGGCACCAGCCGCGCCTTGCTGCGTTTGCCCAGGACTCTCACTTCGCCCTCATGCAAGGCACTATCCAGCGCATCGCAATCAAGCGCGGCCAACTCAGCCAAGCGCAAACCGGATGAATAAAACAGCTCAAATATGGCCGTGTCACGCGCAGCCAGCACCGAATCATCTTCCTCAACTGGCTCAAATAGCCGCGCCGCTTCATCCACCGCCAATGCTTTGGGCAAAAGACGAGGTGATTTTGGGGAGCGCACCCCTTCGCAAGGATTCGCCGGCAAGGCATCGTGCTCGCCCAGCCAAGAAAAAAATCCGCGCCAGGCCGAGAGGGTGCGCGCCAACGAACGCCCGGAAAGTCCTTGACCATGCAATTGGGCGACAAAACGGCGAATTTGATGAACCTGCAAACTAGCCAGCGACGTTTCAGCCGCCGCCGCGATCAATTTACCTAAATCGCGCCGGTAATTGCTGACGGTATGCGGCGACAACCGCCGTTGCTCGGCCAGTTCAGCCAGATATGTCGCAACGGCGTCAGCAGCGATCACAAAACGCTCTTGGTCACTCGCGCCAGCGCCGCTGAAACCATCTCGCCGAGGCGCTCCAGATAGAGCGTGCCCATGTCGGCATAAAAGCGCTGCGATTCCTCACTGCCAAGGGCAATCATGCCGATGGTGCCACCGCCATTGCGCAAGGCGATCAAGGCCTGCGAGCGGATGTGGTTGGCATGCTCGCCAAACCACGAAGCCGTGCCAAAACCTGCCGTCGAACCACAATACGGACGGCTCAGGGTTTCGGCAAAAACCTGCAACTCCTCGCTGACGGCAGCGAATTCCGGCAAGTCCTCAACACCCTCCGGCGTGTTCCACAGGCGCAAAGCGACATGCGGGACGGAGAAATCATCGCGCAGATGGAAATTGAGCAAATGGATCACCGCCTGAAAGGTTTCAGCCGCGATCAAACCGACGGCCAGACGATGCACTTTTTCGCTGATCGCATCGTTCTCTTCGCCAAAAGCGATCAACTCGGCCAACTTGGTTTCAGTTTGACGATTCTTGTCGCGCAAAGTCAGCATTTGGCGCTCGGCCAGCGACACGGTGCGCCCGCCATGCGGGTGCGGCACATAAATCTGCGCCAGTAAATCAGCGTATTGCTCGAAAAACCCGGGGTTGGTTTTCAGGTATTCGGCGACATCGTCAGCAAAAGGGGCGCTCATAATTCAATTTCTCCAGAGAAAACTGTGACAGCCGGGCCGCTCATCATGACCGACTCGCCCGGGCCGCTCCAGGCAATATTCAAATCACCACCGCGCGTCGTGACCCGTACCGGGCTATCGAGCAAACCACGCCGGATGCCGGCCACTACGGCGGCACAAGCACCCGTGCCACAAGCCAGGGTTTCACCCGAACCGCGCTCATAGACGCGCAATTTGATGGCATGACGATCCACCACCTGCATAAAACCGGCATTCACCCGCTGCGGGAATTTTTGATGATTTTCGATCAATGGGCCGTGATCAGCCACAGGTGCCTGATCAACCGATTCAACCACCTGCACGGCGTGCGGATTGCCCATCGACACGACGCTGATTTCGAGCGTTTCATCCGCCACATCGAGCGAATAAATCACCACATCATCGTCATGCAAAAAAGGAATTTCAGTCGGTAAAAAGCGGGGGATTCCCATGTCGACCGTCACATTTCCATCACTTCCAAGGCGCGGGGTGATGATGCCGCGCATCGTCTCGACACGAATTTCAGATTTATCAGTCAAACCCACATCATGGACAAAGCGGACGAAGCAGCGGGCACCGTTGCCGCACTGCTCCACCTCACTGCCATCGGCGTTAAAAATGCGATAACGGAAATCAACACCCGCCTGGGTTGGCTTTTCAACCAGCAAAATCTGATCGCAACCCACCCCAAAATTCCGGTCAGCGAGAAAACGCAGTTGCTCTGGCGAGAGTTCAACCCGCTGGCGCACGCCGTCGAGGACAACAAAATCGTTGCCCAGACCATGCATTTTCGAGAATTTAAGTTTCACAGCCTGCCTCACAATTAACTTTAAAAAAGAATAACAGAGACAGACGCTTAGCTCAAATTCTTAAAGCTTCTTCTCCATTACAAAATCGTCCATCACGAAGCCATGACCGATGTCATCGACAATCGACTCACGCACCGTGAAGCCATATTTTTTGTAAGAGCCAATCGCCTTGTCGTTGCGCTTATTGACGGCCAAAACGACACAAGGGTAGCCATTCTTTTTTGCCCGCGCGGCAACGTGCTCGATCAACTGGCCACCGACACCCTGGCGCTGCACATCGGGATGAATGTAAAGCTTGTCCAACTTGAATTCACCCTTGTAAATCTCGCTGAAGGCAAAGCCGACGCGGCGGCCGTTATAAAACGCCTGATCCAGCCACTTATGCACATCCTCCAGATCATCATACAAACGCTCGTGGCCGTAGCGTTGTTCTAGCATGAAGTCGATTTGTTCCTGGGTGATGATCCCGGGATAAGTGGCCTGCCAGATTTCACGCGCCAAGGCGGAAATAGCGGGCACATCGGGCGGGGTAACGGGGCGAATTTCGATACTTAGGCTGTTCATTTGTAAAACCTCTGCTCTCCGGGTGGCCGGGTTTTGAAACGCTTGTGCAACCAGAAATACTGCGCCGGCATACGCAGCACCTGGCTTTCGATAAAGCGATTGACCATTTCGGTATCGGCCTCGATGCTCTCACCGGGGAAATTATCCCATGCCGGCATGACTTCCACTTCATAGCCATCGGGCACCTGACGGGTAATACAGGGCACCACTCGGGCTCCGGTCAAGCGAGCGAGGCGCGAAACACCAGGAATGGTTGCGGCTGGCACGCCAAAAAACGGCACGAAAATTGAATCCTTGGGGCCAAAATCGAGATCGGGCAGGTAGTAAAACGGATAGCCCTCCTTCATTGCCTTGACGATCTTGCGCATGCCATCCTGACGCGAGAGCAGCAAAACATCCATGAAACGCTGCCGCCCCTTCAAGAGCACCTGATTGAATACCGGGTTTTTCTGATTTGAATACACCGTGCAACCGGAAACCAGCATGGATATTCGTGATGCTCCGGCATCAAGCCCAACAAAATGCGGCGAAAGCAAAATCAGCGGCCTGCCATCCGGGTCGAGCAAGTGCTCAGCACCGGTGATTCGAATCAAACGCTCCAGTCGCTGACGTGAAGCCCACCAACCCAGCGTCCGGTCAAGCACCGCTTGGCTGAAGGCGATGAAATGCTGGCGCGCCAGCGCATTGCGCTCAGCCTCGGTTTTCTCGGGAAAGCACAGCCGCAAATTGATTTGCGCCACCTTGCGCCGTTCGCGCCCAAGCGCATACAAAACACGCCCCAATCCAGCCCCCAAAGCACGCAAGATCGGCAGCGGCAGCCAATGCGCCAGCCATAACAGCCCAACTAGAAAATGACTCAATGCTGCCGTCACGCCATTTGCTCCGATGGCGGCGCGCCACCCGGACGTTTATAGCGGTTATAGCCCCACAAATATTGCTCGGGACGCTGGCGAATCAACGATTCGATTTCAAAATTGATCTGTTTTGCCCGGTCGACCGTAACACCTGTCAATTCATGATGCGCCGAGCGCAGATGAAAATGGTATCCAAGACCATCTGGCAAGCGTTCCGCCCAGGCAAAAATCGTTGCCGCCCCAGTTTCAGTCAGGCGCGCTGCCAGCGTCATGGTGTAAGCCGGTTTGCCGAAAAAATCCAGCCAGACGCCTTCGCCCATTTTGGGTGCCTGATCCGGCAACAAACCCACTGCTTCGCCGCGCTTCAAGGCTTTGATCAGAGAGCGGACGCCAGAGAGATCAGCCGGGGCCAAATGAACATTTTTGCGTCGCCGCCCCTTTTCAATCAGCGCCTGCAAAAATGCCCGCTTGGGTGGGCGGTAAAGCACGGTGATTGGTGCATGGGAGGCGTAATACTGCGCGGTGATTTCAAAACAGCCGAGATGCGGCGTCAGGAAAACAATGCCTTTGCCAGCTTGCCAAGCCTGCTCAACCACGTCCCAGCCGGTCACCTTAACAATCCGTGGCAGGATTTCTTCCGCCGGACGCAACAATATCGAGGGTAACTCCAGCGCCTGCTTGCCCGCCTCGGCAATCGCCGCAGAACGCAGCGCCGGAGCAACACCGGCTTGCTGCATATTTTCCTGCAAATGCCGGCGATAAGTCGGCGAGACAAGATAAGTCAGCCGGCCTAAAAGAGCGCCAAGCGCATGCGCGACGCGCAGTGGCAAAGCAGCGAGCAACGTGAGCAAAGTGCGAACCAGAAAGACCATGAGTGCCAGGGGGTTGAAACCCACCGTGAAAAGATTATCATTATGAGATCGCCGAGTTAAAGAGACAACTTGCGGGGCGATTAATAAATTCTGCTAAAGCGTCACCCGCTCGTGGTCCGAAGCCGGTAACGCCGGACAACAGGACTAATGGAGATGTAAATGAGCGAATATTTCTTCACCTCGGAATCCGTTTCCGAAGGCCATCCCGACAAAGTTTCCGACCAGATTTCCGATGCCATCCTTGACGCCATTCTGGCTCAGGACAAACATTCCCGCGTCGCTGCCGAAACCCTGTGCAATACCGGCCTCGTCGTTCTGGCCGGTGAAATTACCACCAACGCCAATGTCGACTACATCCAGGTTGCGCGCGACACACTAAAGCGGATCGGCTACGACAACAGCGATTACGGTATTGATTACAAAGGTTGCGCCGTGCTCGTCGCTTACGACAAGCAGAGCCCGGACATCGCCCAAGGCGTCAATAAAGCCTACGACGACGGCCTCGATCAAGGTGCCGGCGACCAGGGTTTGATGTTTGGATATGCTTGTGACGAAACCCCGTCGCTGATGCCGTTGCCAATTTATTTGTCGCACCGTCTCGTTGAGCGTCAGGCCATGCTGCGCAAGGATGGCCGCCTGCCTTGGGCGCGCCCGGATGCCAAGTCGCAGGTCACCATTCGTTACGTCGATGGCAAGCCGGATTCGATTGATACCATCGTGCTGTCTACCCAGCACGCGCCGGACATCAGCCTGGAAGCGCTGCGCGAACAGACTATTGAAGAAATCATCAAGCCGGTGCTGCCTAAGGAACTGATCAAAGGCAACATCAACTTTTTGGTGAACCCGACTGGTCGTTTCGTCGTCGGAGGCCCTCAGGGTGACTGTGGCCTGACCGGCCGCAAAATCATTGTCGACACTTACGGTGGGGCAGCGCCGCACGGTGGTGGCGCTTTCTCGGGCAAGGATCCGTCCAAGGTTGACCGTTCTGCTGCGTACGCTGGTCGTTATGTTGCCAAGAACATCGTCGCTGCCGGGCTGGCCTCGCGTTGTCTGGTGCAAGTGTCCTACGCCATTGGCGTCGCCCAACCGACATCGGTCATGGTCGACACCTTCGGCACCGGCAAAGTCAGCAATGAGACCCTGACTGCACTGATCAAGAAGCACTTCGATCTGCGTCCGAAAGGCATCGTCAATATGCTCGACCTGCTGCGCCCGATTTACCAGAAGACCGCCGCCTATGGTCATTTTGGTCGTGATGAGCCGGAATTCACTTGGGAAGCCACCGACCGCGCGAACCTGCTGAAGTCCGACGCTGGCCTGTAAGCCGGCCTCGTTACACCCCCAAGGGAGCCACGGCTCCCTTTTTTGTCGTTAAAATCCTGGCCTATGCTTAAAAAAATCAGTGTTGAACACCTGCGCCTTGGCATGCACCTGCACGCATTCTGCGGCTCATGGATGGATCATCCGTTCTGGCGCAACAAGTTTGTCATCACTGACGCGAAGGATATTGCGCTGATTTTTGAGAGTTCGATCAAGGAGGTCTGGATCGATGCCGCCAAAGGTCTGGATGTCCACGCCGGTGAAGCCAGTGCGGAAGCCGAAGTCGTGCCTGAGCCGGTAAAGCCGCCCCCCCCCGAAAAGGCCTCGTTCAACGACGAGGTCAAGCGCGCTGCAAAAATCTGCGCCAAAGGCAAGGAAGCGGTTATTTCGATGTTTCAGGAAGCGCGCATGGGCAAGGCCATTGAGGCCGATGCCGCAATGCCGCTGGTAGAAGAAATATCAAACTCCATCCTGCGCAACCCGGGGGCATTGATCAGCCTGGCGCGCCTGAAAACCGCTGACGATTACACCTACATGCACTCGGTCGCCGTTTGCGCACTGATGATTGCGCTGGCCCGCCAACTTGGCCTGAGCGATGATGAAACACGCGATGCCGGCATGGCTGGTTTGCTGCACGATCTGGGCAAGGCACTGATCCCGATGGAAATTCTCAACAAGCCGGGCAAGTTGACTGATGAAGAATTTGCCATCGTCAAAACGCACCCAAAAAAGGGCCATGAATTGCTGTTGACCGCAACAGGTGTCAGTGAAATCACCAAGGATGTCTGCTTGCACCACCATGAGAAAATTGACGGCAGTGGCTATCCGGTGAGCCTCAACAGCGAGACGATGACCCTTTTCGCCAAGATGGGCGCGGTTTGTGATGTCTATGATGCGATCACCTCCAATCGTCCCTACAAGGCGGGCTGGGATCCCGCCGAGTCGATCAAGCGGATGGCGGAATGGAAGGGGCATTTTGACCCTACGGTCTTTCAGGCTTTCGTGAAAAGTTTGGGGATTTACCCGACGGGCTCTTTTGTTCGCCTTGAATCCGGGCGTCTTGGCGTCGTGATTGAGCAAGGCGAAAAATCGCTGCTCAAACCTAAAGTCAGAGTATTTTTCTCATCAAAATCGCAAGCCTACATCAAGCCAGAAACCATTGATCTGGCTCGCAGCCCCGAGAAAATTGCCGGTCGTGACGACCCGCAAAAATGGGGCATCAAGGATATCGACCACTATTGGGCTGGCGACAAATCCTGAAAACGGTTTTATAATCCGCCGCCTACCGAGGAGCGCTGCAGGAAATCATCCCCAGGCTCGGTTTTAAACTGCGCTCACTGTTCAACCCTGCCGGGCGCAGGGGGTTCGGTGAGACACCGCCTCCTCCCCGTCACAGTTTATTAGGAGCTTACTGTGGCTGACTCAATTTCAAACAACCAAGATTACGTTATCGCTGACATCACCCTGGCCGACTGGGGGCGTCGGGAAATCCGTATTGCCGAAACCGAAATGCCGGGCCTAATGGCGATTCGCGAAGAATTCGCGAAGACCCAACCGCTCAAGGGCGCACGCATCACCGGTTCGCTGCACATGACCATCCAGACCGCCGTGCTGATCGAGACGCTAACCGCACTCGGCGCCGAAGTGCGCTGGGCTTCCTGCAACATCTTCTCGACCCAGGATCACGCTGCTGCCGCGATCGCTGCCGTCAATGTACCGGTCTTCGCGGTCAAGGGCGAAACCCTGGTGGACTACTGGGATTACACCCACCGTATTTTCGAATGGACCGACGGTGGTTACTCGAACATGATCCTCGATGACGGCGGCGACGCGACGTTGCTGCTGCACCTCGGCGCCCGTGCCGAGAAGGACATTTCTCTGCTGGCCAAGCCGGGCTCCGAAGAAGAAACCATCCTCTTCGCCGCCATCAAGGCCAAGATCGCCATCGACCCGACCTGGTACTCCGTTCGTCTGGCTGCCATCAAGGGCGTCACCGAAGAGACCACGACCGGCGTGCATCGCCTGTACCAGATGCATCAGCGCGGCGAACTCAAGTTCCCGGGCATCAACGTCAATGACTCGGTGACCAAGTCGAAGTTCGACAACCTCTACGGCTGCCGCGAATCGCTGGTCGACGGCATCAAGCGCGCCACCGACGTGATGATCGCCGGCAAGGTTGCCGTTATCGCTGGTTATGGCGACGTGGGCAAGGGTTCCGCCCAGGCCATGCGAGCCCTGTCGGCGCAAGTCTGGGTCACCGAAATCGATCCGATCTGCGCCCTGCAGGCCGCGATGGAAGGTTACCGCGTCGTGACCATGGAATATGCTGCTGACAAGGCCGACATCTTTGTCACGACGACCGGCAATTTCCACGTCATCACCCATGACCACATGGCGGCGATGAAAGATCAGGCCATCGTCTGCAACATCGGCCACTTCGACAACGAAATCGACGTCGCGTCGATCGAGAAGTACCAGTGGGAAGAGATCAAGCCGCAGGTCGATCACGTCATTTTCCCGGACGGCAAGCGCATCATCCTGTTGGCCAAGGGTCGTTTGGTTAACCTCGGTTGCGGTACCGGCCATCCGTCCTACGTCATGTCTTCCAGCTTCGCCAACCAGACCATCGCCCAGATCGAACTGTGGAGCGAAGCGGTGAAGGGTTCCAACAAGTATCCAGTCGGCGTTTATGTGCTGCCCAAGCACCTCGATGAAAAGGTTGCCCGTCTGCAGTTGAAGAAGCTGAATGCCCAGCTTTCCGAACTGACCGACGAGCAGGCCGCCTACATCAATGTATCCAAGGCTGGTCCGTACAAGGCTGATAGCTACCGCTACTAAGATGCATCCGCCCCGACCGTAATGGTCGGGGTAACCCATTGAGTCGAATGATGAAAACAGAAATCTCCATCGAGTTCTTCCCGCCACAAACCCCGGAAGGTCTCGAAAAGTTACGGTCAACCCGTAAAACACTGGCAAAACTTAATCCGACATTTTTCTCGGTCACCTACGGTGCCGGCGGCTCTACCCGCGAGCGCACTTTTGCGGTGGTCAAAGAAATCGCTGCGGAAGGTTTTGACGCAGCGCCGCATTTGTCTTGCATCGGTTCGACACGCGAAAGCATTCGCGAAATCCTCAACGAATACAAGGCGGCAGGCATCAAGCGCACCGTCGCTTTGCGTGGTGACTTGCCCTCCGGCATGGCTGAAACTGGGGAGTTTCGCTACGCCAACGAACTGGTTGAATTCATTCGCGCCGAGACTGGCGACTGGTTCAGCATCGAAGTCGCTGCCTACCCGGAATGGCATCCGCAAGCGAAAAGCCCAAAAGATGATCTCCAGGCCTTCGCACGAAAGATGAACGCAGGGGCCAACTCAGCCATCACCCAATATTTTTTCAACGCCGACGCCTACTTCCATTTCGTCGAGGAAGCCAGCGCCTTGGGCATCGTGGCGCCGATCATCCCCGGCATCATGCCGATTGCCGGCTTCACCAAACTCGCCCGTTTTTCCGACGCTTGTGGTACCGACATCCCACGCTGGATGCGCAAAAAATTTGAAAGCTATGGCGACGACACTGACTCGATTCGCGCCTTTGGCCTGGATGTCGTCACTGAACTCTGCGAACGTCTGCTCAAGGGCGGCGCCCCGGGACTCCATTTTTATTCGATGAACCAAGCCGCATTAACGACCGAAATCTGTCAGCGCCTTGACTGAAAAAACCTAGTCAGGGGTAAGATTCAGCATGGACCGAATCGAAGCCCTCAAGACAATCACCGCTCAAGCCGCCAGCGGTGATTTGGTTTTCCCCACCGGCATTGATGTCGCGCTAAAAATTCAGCGTGCGCTTGATGATCCGGATTGTCACATTGACGCTGCTGCCCGCCTGGTCATTGGTGAACCACTCTTGGCCGCCCGCGTTGTCGCCATCGCCAACAGCGTCGCTTACAACCGCTCCGGACAAAAAATCACTGATGTGCGCAATGCGGTTTCACGCATTGGTTTGCGGACACTACGCACGCTCGCCACAGCGCTCGCCACCCGGCAAATGGCTGGCACGCCCAAAGATCCGGAAACCCGTGCGATCGCAGCCCAACTATGGGAACACACGGCACACGTCGCAGCACTCGCCCATGTCATTGCCCGGCGTGTCACCCATCTCGACCCTGAAACCGCCATGTTTGCCGGCATCGTCCATGAAGTCGGTGGCTTTTACTTGATATCACGCGCCAAAGACTTCCCCGGGCTGCTCGTCGGAGAACCCGGTGACTGGGCAGAAAGTGCCGAGTCGGATATCGGACGCGCCATTTTGACGCGCCTCGCCGTACCCGATGCCGTGATGCAAGCCATTGAAGCACAATGGGAAGGCTATCTTGCATTACCCCCCGTCACCCTCGGCGATACGCTGTTATTGGCCGATGAACTTGCCCCGGTAAGCTCACCGCTCTATGAAATAACGGGTGGACGCATTGCCAGTTCAACGCCCATCATTGACTCGGTGATTGACGAACAAACGCTCAGCAGCATCCTCAGCGACGCAGCCGCTGAAGTCGAATCACTGACTGCCGCACTACGCTTCTAACAACAAAGCCCGCACGCAGCGGGCCTTGTCGCATAAAGGCAAAACGTTTAGTTTGACTGCGTAACAATCACATTCTGTGCCGGCATCGGCGCCGGGAAACCAGCTTCAGCCAGCGACTCACGAATCACCCTGTTGGTATCGAAATACACCTGCCAGTAGTTGTCGTTGTGACAATACGGACGCACCACCAACACTGGGCCAACCAACGTGAAGTCGACAATTTCAACATCCACCTTAGGCTCAGCCAGCACATTGGGGATCGCCGCAACCTTCTCACGCAGCACCGCCATCGCAGCATTGTGATCCGCAGCGCCGGAAAGCTGACACTTCAAATCAACGCGACGAAACGGGTTGACCGTAAAGTTCTGGATCGTGTCACCAAAAACCTTGTTATTACCAATGATCGTCTGAACATTATCCGGCGTATTCAAAGTCGTCGTGAACAGACCCAACTCTGTCACCGTACCCGTCACACCGCCAACCGTCACAAAATCACCCACTTTGAGCGGACGCAAAACCACCAGAAAAGCACCTGCCGCGAAATTGGCCAGCAAGCCTGACCAGGCCATGCCAATCGCCACACCAGCCGCTGCAATCAGCGCCGCAAAGGTGGTTGTCTGAATGCCAAAATAACCAAGAATTCCAACCACCAACAGCACGTTCAGCGTTACGGTCACCACTGAGCCGACGTAACGTAAAACTGTCGGATCAACTTTCTGCTTCTCCAGCGACGACCGGATCATGCCCAGCACCATGCCGATCAGCCAGCGGCCAATCACCCAAAATGCAATTGCTGCCAGCACCTTGATGCCAACCTCAGTTGCGGTGGTGACAAAAATGTCCTGATAGCGCGAAATATCTTGTTCCGTCATAGTCACCCCTCAATGAAAATTACAAACGTGAAAAATACAGCATCAAGTCCTAAATTCTCAATCGATGCATTGTAATTTTTTGTGCGGATTAGCAAACCCACACTCAAAATAGTTGGCATTTAAACCGGATCTGGTTATACTGCTGCCTCTCAAGTGGGTCGGTAGCTCAGTCGGTAGAGCAGCGGACTTTTAATCCGTTGGTCCCGAGTTCGAATCTCGGCCGACCCACCAAGGAA